>JBDRLR010000105.1:0-4514 GCA_043812855.1 Nanobdellota archaeon
GGCTGTGGTTCTCAAGAGCCATGACCAGCCGAGCACCAATCAAGATCTGCCTGGTCGGATGCGGACGCATCTCCGGCAAGCATTTCGCAGCAATCAATGCACTTGCAGACCTCACGCTCATCGGCGTATGCGACATCGATAAGACCAAAGCGGCCGCCACCGCCAAAGCCAACGGCTGCGACGCCTACACCGACTATTCTGCCATGCTCAAGAAGGCGCGACCAGACGTCGTCGCCATCTGCACACCCAATGCCATGCACCCACCGATGACGATCGAGGCGGCAAAGGCAGGGATCCACGTCATCACCGAGAAACCCATGGCCCTCTCGCTGCCTGACGCACACGCCATGATCGACGCGTGCAAGACTGCGGGAGTCCATCTTTTCGTCATCAAACAGAACAGATACAACCCGCCCATCCTCAAACTCAAGGAAGCGCTCGACAAAGGCAGGTTCGGCAAGCCCATCATGGGAAGCGTCGTCGTCCGATGGACACGGCCCCAAGAATACTACGACCAGGACACCTGGCACGGAACGCTGGCCGTGGACGGAGGCATGCTCCTCAACCAAGCCTCCCACCACATAGACATGCTGCGATGGCTGATGGGCGACGTGGAGACCGTAAGCGGAATCGCCGGGACGCTCGACCGCGACATCGAGACTGAAGACACATCAGTGGCAGTCATGCGCTTTCGAAGCGGCGCGATGGGCGTCATCGAAGCGACCGTCTGCACCTTCCCCCGCAACCTGGAAGGATCGATAACCATCCAAGGCACGCACGGCACCGTGAAAGTCGGCGGCACCGCAATGAACAAGATCGAGACCTGGGAATTCAAGGACCACGAGAACGAGGACGACAACATCAAGAAACTCGGACTCAGCCCGCCCAACGTCTACGGATTCGGCCACAACGAATTCTACCGCATGGCCCTCGAGGGCATCCTCGGCGGCGAGAACGGAGTCAACGGAGAAGAAGGCCTCAAGAGCCTCGAACTCATCCTGGCGATCTACAAATCAGCCATGCAAGGAAAGCCGGTGAGGCTGCCGCTGGACGGGAGCGAGACCGTCATGACCAATAGGTTCAAACGATGATCGCAAAGACCGCAATCATACATCCCAACGTGGAACTGGGAGAAGGCACCACCGTGGAAGACTACTGCATCATCGGCGTACCCCCGCGCGGTGCGTCGAGCGGAGAGCTCAAGACCTGCATCGGACGGGACAGCGTCATCCGCAGCCACACCATCATCTACGCAGGCAACATGATCGGCGAGCGATTCCAGACCGGCAACATGGCGTTCGTGCGAGAATCCAACACCATCGGCAACGACGTCTCCATCGGCACCCACAGCGAGATCCAGCATCACGTGATCATCCATGACAATGTGCGCATCCACAGCAAGGCCTTCATCCCAGAGTATACTACACTAGGCAAAGGCTGCTGGATCGGCCCCGCTGCAGTCATCACGAACGCCAAACACCCCAACAGCCCCCGCGCCAAGGAGCACCTGAGCGGGCCGATCATCGAAGCAGGCGCCAAAGTCGGGGCCAACGCCACTATCCTGCCTGGCGTGAAGATCGGCGCCGGAGCCCTTGTGGGAAGCGGCAGCGTAGTGACCAAGGATGTGGACGCCCATACCGTCGTTGCGGGAAACCCCGCGCGGGCCATCAAGAAGGTGGACGACCTGCGCAACCCGGACGGCACAGGCGCGTATCAATGATCCTTTCTTGACTTCACTTCGTAACGGGCAAGAAGAAAGTGGTCGCTCGTCTGCTGCCCAGCGCGCACCCTCTGTGGTTGTCGTTGGCAGACATTGCCCGGATGGCGCCGCGGGAAATCGAAGATTTCCGGGGTCCCGAAAATCCCTGATTTTCGTGACAACCCCCTTGTCGGCATGCATCTAGGATATCCTCTGCTCGCCCGTAAGGGCAGCAGACCTCGCTTTCTACTAACCCTCGTGGAACAATATATTTTTAAACCCCCTTTATTAAGATATCCTATGCCTGAAGAGATAGACCAGAAACAGCTCCGCCTCATCCGGACGGCATTCAGCCTGAGCATCAGCGGAATCATCGTCCTGAGCGTCTGGGCAGGCTGCAGAGGAGGCAAATGCCTGACCGCGTTCAGCCACTGGGAGCCATTCTTCGGCACGGCACTCGACTTCCTGCCAAAAGCGGTCTTTCTCATCGTCCTGTACTTCATCTTCCGCATCCCCAGCCACTACGGCATCGAGGTCGTGCTCAAGAAGCTCTTCCAAGACAAGGAAGACAGCTTCTCCGCAACGTCCAAATTCCTCAAATTCGCCCTGTGGACCATCTACGCACTCATCGCCCTGAACATCCTCTTCGACAACATAGGAAGCATCGTCACGAGCCTTGGCCTGATCGGATTCGGCCTCACCTTCGCCCTGCAGAAACCGATATTGAACTTCGTCGGCTGGCTCACCATCATCTTCAAAGGACTCTACAAAGAAGGCGACCGCATCAAGGTCGGAACCGCGCGAGGAGACGTGCGCAGCATCCAGACCATGAACACCATCCTTGAAGGGCTGCTCGAGACCAGCGACCTGCCCAGCGGCAAGATACTCATCATCCCCAACGAACTCGTCCTGACCGGCGAAGTCGAGAACTACACCAAAGAGACCAACTATATCCGCGAAGAGCTGCACATCACGATCACGTACGAGTCCAACTACCACAAAGCCATGAAGATCCTGCGCGACATCGTCGTTGAGCAGATCCGCAAGAACCGCAACACCTACAAGCGACGGCTCGTGCGCAAAGAGCGAGAGATGAATCTCTTCCTCAACAAGATCATCACGGAGCCATCACCAGACAAACGAGCCGACGTCAATCTGCAGAAAGAAGCGGACAAGTTGCAGAAGGAGAAACAACAAGCCGAGCAAGCCGTCGCGGAACTGGAAGAAGAATTCAAGCCGCGGATCCGGATCGATCTGCTCGACTCAGCCATCCAGCTCATCGCACAATTCCCGACACCATACGACCAGATCAAGAAGAACAAGACCGACATCTACCTGGCATTCATGGACACCATACGCAACGAAGCCGACATCGAGATCGCATATCCCCATCTGCAGATCATCTACCCCGACCACATCAAGAAACGCCGCGGACAGAAGGACATCATGCAATTCGGACCCAAGGCATAAGCATATAAATCCCTTTCTCCCACGACATCACCATGCACATCCCCCTAGTCGACCTGCACGCAAACTACCTGAGGGTCAGAAGCGAGATAGACGCCGCGATAGCGGCCGTGATCGAGCAGAGCTCATTCATCATGGGACCCTACGTCAAGGCGTTCGAGGAGGCATTCTCGAAGGCATGCGGCGTCCCCTACGCCATCGGATGCAGCAACGGCACCAGCGCCGTGTTCCTGGCCCTTGACGCCTGCGGAGTCAAGCCAGGAGACGAAGTCATCCTTCCCACCAACACATTCATCGCCACCAGCGAGAGCGTGACACGCCTCGGGGCGACACCCATCTTTGTTGACATCGACCCGGCGACACACACTCTATCCGTGAAAGCCGCACGCGACGCGATCAGCCCCAACACCACAGCCATCATCCCCGTGCATATCTACGGCGGCATGGCGGACATGAAAGGAATCATGGCGCTCGCCGAGGAACACAATCTTCGCGTCGTGGAAGACACGGCACAGGCGCACTTCGCGACGCTCGACGGCAAAGGACCAGGCCAATGGGGCGACGCGGCGACCTTCAGCTTCTTCCCCGCCAAAGTGCTCGGCGCATTCGGCGACGCAGGGGCCGTGATCGTGCGCGACGACAAGATGGCCCGACGGGTCAGCATGCAGCGCAACCACGGAAGGCTGGACAAGTACCTGCACGAATTCGAAGGCGCCAACGAGCGCATGGACGGACTGCAGGCCGCGATCCTGAGCGTGAAGCTCAAACATCTGACTGAGTGGATCGATGAGAGGCGCGCCGTCGCCGCACGATACGACACCGCGCTCGCCGACCTCGTCAAGAAAGGAATCCTCACGATCCCGCAAGCGCTGCCCGGCGTGCGACATGTGTATTATATGTACGTCATCGAGACAGAGAGGCGCGACGATCTGATGGCGCACCTCAAGAACGCAGACATCGAATGCGGCATCCACTACCCTGTCCCACTCCATCTGCAGCCCGCCTACGCATACCTCGGCTACAAAGAAAGGGATTTCCCCAATGCCGAGACGGCCGCGAAACGTATCCTGTCCATACCAATGTATCCTGAGCTGAGCGCGGAGCAGCAGGACTACATCGTCGGGAAAATCAAGGAATTCTTCAAGTGACTGATCCAATCCTGAACAGCACCCACTGCGCAGCTCCAGGAAGACGCTTGCGAATACCTGCCCTTGCCGGCGCCACCGATGGAAGATTGATCCACGGATCCATCCACCCCGAAGCGACCCGCAGAAGGTAGTGACCTGCAGGATATCTGTCTGATGGCTTTATGAAGACGATAGTGCCCACCTTGCGCATAAGAGCCTTA
>JBDRLR010000106.1:0-22405 GCA_043812855.1 Nanobdellota archaeon
GCATACCGAAACGAGATCAGCCCTCGCCAGTACATCTTCCGCATGCGAGAGTTCACGCAAGCAGAGGCGCAGTTGTTCATCCAAGGCGAGACCAAGAACGACTACGCGCCGTTCGAGAGCGTGGCAGATGAGCGGGTACCCGCGCTGTCATCACAGTCGCAAGAGAAAGACGGCAAGGTCGAGACGCTCACCCTGCAGGAATGCATCAGCAAAGGGCATCTGAAGAACAAAGCCTACGCGTGGGCGCTCTACCATACCTACGACCTCTTCGTGAAGATGGGCGTGCCTGGCGAGCGCATCCGCCTGCGACAGCACCTTCCGACGGAGCGCGCATTCTACGCAGAAGACGCATGGGACATCGAGATCAACTTCAACACGCTTGGATGGAGCGAAGTGTGCGGCGTGCACGACCGCACCGACTACGACCTCAAACAGCACGAGACCTTCTCGAAGAAACAACTGACGACCACGCTTGCCGACGGCACCAAAGTGAGACCGCACGTCATCGAGATCGCCTTCGGCGTCGATAGACCCCTGTTCGCACTGCTAGACTTGTATTACGACAAGAAAGACGAGGCGGAAGGAAAGACGATGTTCCGCATCCCCTACGCCATGTCACCCATCCACGTCGCAGTCCTGCCCCTCATGAAGAAAGACGACCTCGTCGCGATGGCCAAGGACGTGCACAACCAACTCGCTACTGAGTTCACCGCAAAATACGACGAGACCCAGAGCATCGGCAAACGATACCTGCGGGCGAACGAGGACGGCATCCCCCTCTGCGTGACGGTGGATTATGATTCTCTGGCGAACAAGGACGTGACGATACGGGATCGGGATTCCGAGAAACAGATCCGCGTGCCTGTGAGCGAGCTCGCCGCCAGACTGCGACGCCTCATTAACGGCGACGAGAAAATCACTGGAACTAATCATGACAACGTGAATTGGAGAGAAAAACTAGACTGCCCGCGTTGACATGGTTCGTGTAAAGTAGCAGTGTTCGAAGTCGACGAATTGTTGCACACGCCCAGCACCGCAACGTTTATAAGTCCCTTACGACCCCACTCGTACCATGAAAACCACTGAACTCAAAGTCAAGAGCAACTTCGACTTCTTGGAGCTTGAAATCGTCGAGAAAGGCGATGCACGGGAATTCCAGAAGTTCGGAAATCCAGGCAAAGTCTGCAACGCCAAAGGCAAGGACGAAGCAGGAAGCGTGAGCATCACGCTGTGGAACGAGCAAGTCGACCAAGTCCAGGTCGGCCAGAAGGTCCGCATCGACAACGGCTTCGTCAGCGAATGGCAAGGCGAAAAGCAAGTCAGCACCGGACGCGGCGGAACGATAAAGGTCCTCTAGACCCAAAGCATCTAATCCGCGAACCTCACCGATCGCACATAAGGGAGCGACCTGACCGAGCATACGCTATCCTTCTGCGCATAGAACACCACTATTTGCCCACCATGATAAGGGAATGAAGATATCCCATTAGCACCCCTTGCAGCAAGCGCATCCTGGTCGAACAATGGGTCGATCTTCATAGTCATCAAGACGCACGAACCATACTCACCCATGTCATGCACACGCGCGTTGGCTGGAGCGCACGGAGCTTTCGCGACCAGATCAATGGATGGACTTTCCTGAGCGGGCGCACACGAAGTGAGCAGCGCAGCAATGCCCAGGGCGGATAGTACGGTCCTCACACCACCCACCGACGGACGCAAGTATATATACCTTCCTCTGGGCGCAAAACATCAAACTTTAAAAAGGCGCAACCGTCCCTAGCAGCCACGGGTGCGTAGCTCAGACTGGGAGAGCACACGGCTGAAGACCGTGGTGTCCTGGGTTCAAATCCCAGCGCGCCCATCCCCTTTCTTCTACGGACCGACACTATTGACGATACCACCCGCGACCAGATTGAATGACAGGATCACCACACCCGCGATGGCCGTGTACAGCAAGGTCGATTTGATGAGACTCTGACCCAAAGAATACTGCTCATTGAGCTTGTCATCCCCATTGATGATGCCATTGACCAAGATAGTCAAGAGGAAGGCAAGCTGGACGACGTAGAGGCCGACGATGCCCTGGAAGAAATACGTCGAAAGACCCTGACCTCCTAAGATGCTGGCAAGCGACGCGATGTTCGCACCGGCCCCTTCCGCATCCTCTGCCGACATGGAACTGATCCTCTCACCCAGCACGATAAGGATGCGCGTCATCATGCTCGTGATGCCGATGACTATGCCAGCGATGGCAGGCGTGAGGAACGACACCTGAGACTTCATCGAGCCGATGACATCAGCCATCAAATCATTGAGACGCTCATCGACGCGATGCATCTGCTTGACGTACTCGGCCACGTTGATGAGGGCCTGGCTCGCGATGAGAGGACCCTTCTTGCTGCTCTCAAGCAAGACCTTCATCGAACTCTCGATCAGATTAGACGGATAGTTCACCAGAGCCCCGCTCTTCTCGTCGAAGATCGCCTGCTCCAAACCCATCCCCATCTTGCTTATATTATCCGACACCTCATGGAAGAACTTGCCAGAGACCGTCCCCTCCATGACCGCAGCCACCTTGCTGAACGCGATCTCCGCAGGGATACCGTCACCCAGACGATTGCCAAGCTGAAAGAGAGCAGACGCGAACTCCTGCTCAAGACGCTTCGACTGCCATCTCACCTTAATCGCCGAGGCGGTCTTCATCCGATAATACACACCCGCCCCGAGCCCGAAGGCAAGGGTCAGACACAGGCTGAGCATCGTGGCGCCGATGCCGTAGGGACCGACGAGCTTGCCCGTGGGATTACCATCCTGATCAGTCTCATCCACATACTGCAGAAGCGAGTGGTCGACAGGCTCATCCTCAGGAATGTCCTTGGCGCACAGAAACGCGGGCGTGTCAGGATCGTAACTCTCACGATAGATGCAGTCGAACCCCGGACTTGCCGCGTGCATGATCAAAGGAATAATGCCGATGAGGAAGAGCGCGCCAAAAATCATCATGCCGATCACGAACGGAGTGAACTGAAAACTCGAACCCTTGAACGACCACCCACTCTTGCCCTGCCTTCGCACCGCAAGACTCCCTGACAGATCCGCGCTCCCATACCCTGTCGGACGCTTGGAGAGGATCGACTTTCCCATGATGTAGACCACGACAGGAAGGATGAGATTGTAGAGCGCGAAGATATGATACCACTTCACGCCGCTGGTGAAGGCCGTCGCCAGCGGCAGTATGACCAGCCCCAATACCGGAAGGATGACGCCAAGCATGTGCAACGTCGTGATCGGAGTCTTGAGATCATGGGCGTAGTGCAGCATCTTCTCATACGTCTCGTCCAGCATCACGCTGAGCGACTTGTCGAGCGCATTGAGCCTCCTCTCCTCAGCAGACTCATACAGGCTGCTCTCGATGAGATGCATCGACTCGACGAACTCTGGACTCGACTGGCGCCACTGCGCAAGATAATCATCGACACTCTCCTTGATCGAATCGAACCGCTGAGTCTCGATATTCCAGATGATCTTCTTGAGATCCAGCGACAGGGGAGGATCAAGATGCTCAGCGGCGAAATCGATGGCAAGCTCAAGATTCGACGTGTGACGCATATACGTCACCACGTAGAACGTGCACAGGATCATCTGGTTCGACGCCTTGATCCGCCAATTCTCCGCGAATATCCTGGGCAGATGATACGCCGGCAGCATCAGACCCAAGAATGAGAAGACACCAAGCACCACGAAGAACACCGACGCCTCGCCGAACAAGGCGAACGGTATCGCATACCCCAAGACCATGACGATGAGCATCACCATGAACGGCCCGAGGACCGTGAAGCTCATCGCGCCTGTCGGCGTGACGTCAAGATGACAACTGTCGATCTGCCGCTGCAACTCCTCCGCCTGCTTCCCACCAGGCCTAAGATTGAGAAGCTTCGCCGACAATCTGCAGAACGTCTCATAGAGACTCATATGCTTTGGCAGATACGCTTCCTTGAACTCCTGATACTCACGAGAGATGATGCGTCCATCAACCTCATCCTCTCCGAGCTCCTTTCTGACCCTGTCACGGAACCTGTCCGCGAACAGCTCAACCTCTTTCCTATCAATGACCATGAAGCACTAACCCTTCTTCCACTCAGCCTTCCGTACCTCTCTTCGCAGCCACTCATTCCACTCAAAGATGATGCGCTTGGAATCCAACGAACCGACCGCGTCCTTGACCTTGTCACAGATACGATGGAACTCATCATTGCACAAGACCACGAACTGCGCCTCAAGCAGCTCGTCATTTCCCGTCTCCTCGGCCACCTCGACAATCCGCTCTTTGACCTTGGCACGCATCATGACATTGTCCCACACCGCATCCCAATTCCCCGCCCACTCCTTGACATTCCCCGCGATCGCCTTGAGGATATCCGAATCACCATGCACCAACGCATCCGTCGGCTCAAGCTCGTCCGTCTTGGCATTATACTTCATCAAGTCAACGAAGCCACCCTCTTTGAGGGGATCATCATCCCACAACTTACGCACCTCAGTTATCTGCGTGATCCTCCTCCACTTATGCAGACCATCAGGGCTGCGGATCGGATTGGCGACGACAATGAGATCCGTCGCCTTGAAACTCGTCCTTGGCACCTGCAGATCATTGACGACTCGATCAAAGACGCCATACGGGCTGTCGCCATGGATCGTGCCCGCGACGACATTCGCCAAGGCGCCGACACGCATCGCCTCGTAGAGCGCACGCGCCTCCGTGGAGCGCACCTCACCGATGATGAGGGCCGAATCGCCAAGACGCAACGTCGTGCGGATACCCTCGTCCGCAGGAACCTCAGAGCTACCCTTCGCCAAGGCGCTCGCCACCTTCATCTGCTGCAGATTGAATCCCATCCTCTTGAGCGGCCCGGCAGGCAACTCCAAGGTATCCTCAATGGTGATGATACGATACCTACGCATGATCTCCACCATAATCGACCCGAGAAGCGAACTCTTCCCCGCGCTGCGCGTCCCGGCGATGAGCAGGGTCCGGTTCCCGTCCACGATGAACGAGAGAAGACCCGCCGCGAGCGGATTCATCATCTTCGCCTTCATGAACAAAGGGAACGTCCAAGGCTTGTCCCTATGCCGACGGAAGGCATAGGCTATCCCTGATGGATTGAGCGGAGCCGAGATGACACCGACGCGAGCATTGGCGACCTGAGGAATCTCGATCTCCGTGTCCAGGATCGGATTCGCCTCGTCAAGCGGCCGACCAGACATCAGACGTAGCTTCGACGCCCAACTCTCCGCATCCGTCGACGTCGGGATGATATTCGTGAGGCAATCCCCGAACTTTGCGTGCACCACGAACATCGGCGACTGACCCATAGGACTATTGATCGTTATGTCCTGGATATCAGGATCCATCAGCAGTATCTCAACAAGACCGAAACCCACCGTGTACCTGATCAGGATCTCAGTCATCTCGTCGATCTCATCCAAGGTCACCTTGATCCCCTTGTAGGCTGCCAGCTCCTCGATCAAGTCACGACCCACATTGAAGAACACCTCACGCATCCTCTGCGGATCGACGAACTCCTGCTTCTGCGGCGTGTGCTCCGCAAGGATCTCCTTGGCGGCGTCGAGAATCTCGTACTTCTCCTCAGTCAGCTTGAACTCAGGAGGAATCACGTGATACATGTACTGCACAGAATCAGGAAGCTGGAAGATGACGACCTCAGTGCTCCCCAAATTGTAATTGGCAAGCTCCTCGGCGTTCTTGGGATAGACCGCCATCAGCTTGGTGAACATGAAATCAGGCTTCACCGTCGGACTGAGGACCCTGCGATAGACGGAACGATCACCTATATTGATGCCGGCAACGTAAGGCTTGAGCAGCGTGATCATCTTCGTCGACTCAAGAGCAGACTTGAGATACTCAAGAAGAGAGATGTACTTCTTCACCCTGATGATCTCGTCCTTGTCCGCGGCACGGTTCATCTCGATGCGCTCCCGACGCAAGAGACGCGAGACATGCACGAAAGCGCCCACGGGATCCCTCTTGATCTCCGAGGCGATGATGCCATGAAGCTCATTATAGCTTGATGAAAGGTCATTGTACTGCAGCGCCTCGAACGAGAAGAGCTCCTTCTGCTTGCCCAGACGATTGGCAAGCTGCGCCACCTCCTTGAGAATCGCCGTCTGCGCCAAGTCGTACTCGTAATCATGCTTCTGCGAGAAGACCACCTTCGTTGCGCCAGGATTCTTGATGAGCTCATCGAAGGTGCGGCTCATGCAGACCGCGTCATCCTCGATCGAAGGGACCGCAGGGATATTCTCATAGTGCCCAAGCAGGATCATCTCCTCACCCTGCCGCATCACCTCGAACAGCTGCGCCTTCTTACCAAAAAGAGCCATCGACCACCCCTATCGAAACATTTATTACCTCACAGTCGGCAAACCCGACAGGCAACGTCAAAAATACCGACCACAGCCTATATAAATCTTGCCATGACGACCCCGACCCACCAGGCACGGCAGCAAAAAGAGGACCCCGCACTCACCACACTCACCCACAGCGCCGCAGACCTGGCAGGCCGCATCAGGGTCATGGAGGACCGCTACTCGAACCTTCGCAAGAAGACCCAGCTGACGGACCAGAACCTCATCGAAGCCGAGAAGAACCAAAGCAAGGCATTCCGCGGCCTCACCGAAGACATCCTCGGCATCCGACGCGAACTGCAAGACATCAAGGAGCAGATCGAGATCATGACCGGAGAGCTCGACAACGTGGTCAAACAGCACGAATTCGCCATCGTGCGCAAATACCTCGAATTCTGGCAACCCATGCAGTTCGTCACCCAAGACGAGCTGGAGAGGATGCTGGCCGAACACACGCAGACGAAACGAACCGACGCCAAGCCAGCCGACAAGCAGATAGTGTAGGAAATCCCATCTCACCGTCGCTGCCCTTACGGGCGAGCGTTATCCAGACAAGAAGCGAGGCGACAAGGGGGTTGCCCCAGTCGGGGACATGTCGGCCCACAATAGAAGAAGACTGCGTGAGCGGGGCAGCACGTGGGAATCCTCAAGACATCTTGCACATATTCAACCAACCCACAAAGTTTATAAATCTCGGATTGTGAGGCTGCATCGAGGAATACCATGTCCGCGCAATCAGGAATACCGCTCGACCAAGTCCACAACATGAAGGCGCAAGGATACGAGAACAACCAGATCATCGAATCACTACAGCGCGACGGATTCACATCAGCACAGATATTCGACGCCCTCAACCAGGCAGACATGCACCCCGCCACAGACACCTACAGCCAGCAGCAGGCACCACAACCACCCCAAGCCCCCGCAGCATCATTTCCGCCACCATCTGAATCCGAACAGGAATACCCCTACCAAGAGCATCTACATCCTCACGGAGGGTCATTCGAGCAGACGAACACCGAAGAGCTCGTCGAAGCCATCATCGACGAGAAGTGGAACGAACTCGTCAAAGACATCAACACCATCATCGACTGGAAGAACGAGACCGAGAACAAGATCATCGCCATCGAGCAGAACTTCAACAACCTCAAAGACCAATTCGACAAGCTCCACCAATCCATCCTAGGCCGCGTCGGCGAATACGACAAGCACATCCAGGACGTGGGGGCCGAAGTGAAAGCGATGGAGAAAGTCTTCTCGAAAGTGCTGCCCATCTTCACCGAGAACGTCCACGAGCTGAGCCGAATCACCAGGCGCATGGGCCCTGAGGAAGAGAAGAAACCTGAACCGCGCGACTTCTAACTCTTCGTCATGAAGAGAATCGTGAAGAATCCGATCATGAAGATGAGCAGTATACCGAGCACCTTGGGATGAATGAATGTCTTGAGCACATTATCCGTGAAGCTGTTAGACGCGGCCACCGACGCGGTCTGCTGAGGAACCATGACGACGTTCCCGCCGCTGTCGAGCACAGGATTCCCGTCCGCATCGATCATGGGCGAGCCCGTGACCGTCTGCCCGCCCCCAGAGCCGACGTCGAGGAGCTTCTGGCCGAAGACCGATCCGAATGCGAAGAGGACAATCACGATAGAGAATATGATAACCCAGATGTAGACCTGATCATTGCGGATGATACCCGGCCAGTCCGAACCCTTCAAGCCGAAGACGCCGAACACGAACATGATCATGAAAGCGCCCACCGCCAATATGAAGAACCACGACGTGAAGAACTGCACGAACGCCGTCGCCGCACCAGAGGTGACGACCATGATGGCGATCACGAATGAAATGATGCCATACAGGCCCTTACGCTCATCCTTGAGCGGATTGGCATAGGAAAGCAGGCCGAAGGCGATCGCATAGGAAATCAGGAACACGAATATGAACGAGAAGTTCCCCAGCGTCGTGCCGACCGCCTCGCCTAATGTCGCCATGGTTCAGTGCCCCTGCTTGGGCCCTCCACTGAGCATGTCCTTCCAATTGTCGATGAACCGATGCTCCTTCGTCGGACCAGGCTCATGCGTGATGAACGCCACGATGAGGGCGAACACAAGAATAACCACAATAATCGTCTGCGTCTCCGGATCCTCGATGAACCGAAGCCACCCTGGCATGCGAAACCAGCCTGCGGCGTTACCGAAGATGGCAGCCACGAAGAGGACGGCAAGAATGACCACCCATCCGCCCACCGGCGAATTGGCGATGTTCATCTCATGACCGAAGGCGCCGATAATGATGAGCAGCATGACGATGGCCACGATGACGAGGCTCACCTGCGGCAAGGCATTGTTGATAATATCCACCACGTCATAGCCCATCGGATACGAGCCCGTGACGTGCGGTACCACCACCGCAAGGCCCATCACCAATGCAATCAACGTGTTATAACGTTTATCGTATTTCTCAGCCCCAAGTATCTTGGTGCGCTGCAGCACCGCGAACACCAATGTGAATACCAGTATGAACGGGATCAGGACATCCATAACCCCTTCATCCTTCAACCAAAAGACGACATCCTGCATAACCATACTATCCCTCCGATTTCTTCCCGCCCGACGACGGCACCTTCGTCACATACGCAATGAACACAACAACCATGATGATCAGGCCGATCGCACTGACGATCGTGCCGTTCCAATTCCACAGGATGTACCCGTAGAGCCAAGGCAGAAGCCCTGTGGCGTGCAAGAAGATCAATATGATGGCGAGGAACGCGATCACCATGAAGATCTTCTTCCAATTATCCTGAAGCACGAACTCCTCCTTGCCTGTGTGGAATGAGCCCGCGAGCATCATGAACGCGAGGATCAAGACCAAGACAAGCACCGTCCACGAGAGCGTCGTGCTGATGATGGCCACCAACTGGCTGGACGCCACCACGAAGAAGGCCATCACGAACGCAGTCATGGCATTGAGATTCTTGCGCGGAAACTCCACCGTCTTGTCGCCCTTGATGAACTTCTCAGTACCGTAGATCTTCGTCTTCTCCAAAATGGCAAAGACAATGGTGAAGACCAACAAGAACGGCAGGACGATCGAGAATATGCCTAATTTGTCAAAGAAGATGAGCGCATTCTCCAAACCAGACGGCTGAGCCGAATACCCGTACACCATTTAAAAAGCCTCTACCAGGTCGTGTATATAAAGTTTTCGTTCGCATCCATTTGACGACGACCACAGACACCAAGAAGAGACAAGCAACCGCCTGTACGCACGCAAGAATATATAAACCATCACCTCTTGCCCCGACCGAGGTGATGCATTGGACATCTTCGGCCTGTCGATAACGCGGCTCAACCACGACTGCTTCAAGATACAGGGCAGCAAACTCATCTACTTCGACCCATTCCAGATCCAGAAGGGCGAAGCGGCAGACTACCTCTTCATCACCCACGAACACCAAGACCACCTCAGCCCGCAAGACATCGAGAAGGTCAGCGACACGCACACCATCATCATCACCATACCCTCCTGCCTCAAACGCGTCCTCAGCCTCAAGGTGGCAGACATCAAAGTCATGGAACCCACCAACAGGCTCGAGCTGCCAGGGACCACAGTAGAGACCATCGCAGCCTACAACATCAACAAGTACCGAAGCGAAGGACTCGTCTTCCACCCCAAAGACGACGGACGAGTCGGATTCATCATCACCCTGGACGGAGTGCGCATATACCACGCAGGAGACACGGACGCCATCGAAGAGATGAAGACCCTGCGCGACATCGACATCGCGCTGCTTCCCGTATCCGGCACGTACGTGATGACCGCAGAAGAGGCAGCGATGGCGGCGGGCTGGATCAAGGCAAAGATCACCATCCCCATGCACTACGGCGCCATCGTGGGGACGGACGACGACGCCAGACGCTTCGCCGAGAAGGCAGCAGTAAAGACACTCATCCTATGAACACGACATTCACGAGCGACGGAAGCAGACGACACGCGACCATCAACGTACCCGACGAAGCCATCGGCGGAGTCATACTGTGCCACGGATTCTTCGCCAACGGCGGCGCCATGACCGGACTCGCCCAGAAGCTCAACACACTCGGCCTTGCCACAATCACATTCGACTTCTATGCCCACGGAAAGAGCGATGGCGCCTTCGAAGACATGACTGTGAGCAGGCAGGTCCACGACGCCGAAGCAGCCACACTTGCCCTGCAAGAAGCGCTCGGCTCCAAGTCCGGACGAATCCCATTAGGGATCTTCGGCAGCAGCCTCGGCGGACTCACCGCGCTCGCATGCGCAAGCAGACATCAAGACACACTCCGCTGCCTAGGAATGCGCGGCCCCACACTCGACTTCCCGGACGCGTGGACGCGACTGACCGGCATCACCACCCCACAATGGCGCCAGAGAGGACACGTCACGCTGCGCAACCCATTCACGATGAAAGACGCGCACATACCCTTCTTCCTCTACGAAGACGCGATGACATTCCGCGCCGCCGACCTGGCCAAGATGATCAGGATCCCGACCAAGATCTGGCAAGGAGGAGGCGACACCATCTGCCTACCCTCCCTGGCTGAACAGTTCGCCAAGAGTAATGCCGAGACGACACTCAAACTGGTCGCCGGAGCCGACCACAACTTCAGCGCGAAAGAAGACTACGACGCATTGACCAACGACGTCGCCGAGTGGTTCGCCACGACCCTGCGAGGCGCACGATGAGAGAAGTGGAGATCAAAGTGCTCAATATCGACAAGGACGCCATGATCGAGAAACTCGCCTCGCTTGGCGCCGACAAGATCCTTGATTCCGATATCGAAAGCATCTACTACGACTTCAACCGACCAAGAAATGTGTCTCTGCTGCGCATCCGCACCGACGAAGCACACACCTTCGTGACGATCAAAGAAGACCGAGGCCACGACACCTACAAAGTCAAGGAAGAGACTGAGTTCGACATCGAGGACCGCGCCTCGTTCGAGCGCACACTCATCCTTCTCGGATGCCGCAAAGTCGCCCAACACAAACGCCACCGCACATCATTTCGGCTCAAAGGATTCCGCGTCGAAATCGAAGACATCCCAGGAATACCCCCCTTCGCGGAGATCGAATGCCAACGCGAAGAAGACATGCCAGACGCCCTGGCCCTGCTTGGCATCAGCGCCGAACAGACGAGCACGGACAACGCTATTAGCCTCATGCGCAAGCACGGCCTCGAATTCTTCAACGTACGCTAGACCACCCCGATATCTATATAAACGAGGCGACCCCCCTGCAACCCATGTACCGAACCCACACCTGCGGCGAGCTCCGAGAGGACCACGACGGCAAGACCGTGACCCTGGCAGGATGGATACACACCATCCGCACGCACGGCAATGTCACCTTCATCGACCTGCGCGACCGCTACGGCATCACACAGATCGCGGCATCCGAAGAACTCAAAGGACAGATCAGCGTGAAACGAGAATCTGTCGTACAGATAAGCGGCGTCGTGCGGAAGAAACCCCAGCCCAACAAGAACCTCGCCACCGGCGCCATCGAAGTCCAAGCGAGCAATATCACCATCCTCAGTTCCGCGGCAGAGATGCCGCTCGACATCCACGACGTAAGCCACGTCACCGAAGACACCAGGCTCAAATACCGATACCTCGACCTGCGAAGAGACCAATTACAACGCAACCTGGCCATGCGACACCGCGTCGTCAAGGCAGTGCGCGACTACCTCGACTCGCAAGGGTTCCTCGACATCGAGACGCCAGTGCTGGCAAAGAGCACACCCGAAGGGGCGCGAGACTACCTGGTCCCGAGCAGAGTACACAAAGGAAAATTCTACGCGCTGCCACAAAGCCCCCAGCAATTCAAGCAACTGCTCATGGTGGCCGGATTCGACCGATACGCACAGATCGTCAAGTGCTTCCGCGACGAAGACACACGCGCCGACCGGCAACCCGAATTCACGCAGATCGACATCGAGATGAGCTTCGTCGACCGGGACGACGTCATGAGACTCGTCGAAGGCCTCGTCGCGCACGTGTGGAAGAATGCCCTTGACCTCGAGGCACCGACTATCCCACGCATCGCCTACCACGACGCCATGAGACGATTCGGCCTGGACGCACCGGACCTTCGATTCGGCCTTGAGCTGCACGACATCACCGCGCTCGCCAAGAGAAGCGGAGCAAACGTCCTTACCACAGCCAACTATGTCAACGCCCTCGTCGTCCCGAAAGGAGGCGCGTATAGCCGCAAGGACATCGACGAGCTGACAAGCGTCGCCAAGACATACGACGCCAAAGGGCTCGTCGCGCTCAAAGCCACCTCATCAGGACTCGACGGACCCCTCGTCAAGCACCTTGAAGCCGCCTGGCAAGGAGACCTGCGAGCCGAACTTGACGCGAACGTCGACGACCTCATCCTCATCATCGGCGACGAGAAAAGACACATCGCCCAAGTTGCCCTGGGACGCGTGCGCCTAGCAGTCGGCGAGAAGATGGGCCTTCGAGACCCCTCGAAATTCTCGTTCGCATGGATCATCGATTTTCCCCTGCTCGAGTACAGCGAAGACGAGAAACGACACGTGGCAGTACACCACCCATTCACCAGACCGCACCCTGAAGACATCGACAAACTCGAGACCTCTCCCGGGGACGTCCGATCCATGCAGTACGACCTCGTGCTGAACGGCTCAGAGATCGCCGGCGGAAGCATACGAATCCACGAGCGCGAGCTCCAACAGAAGATATTCAACCTCCTGCACATCACCGCAGAAGAACAAGAAATCAAGTTCGGCCACCTCCTCAAAGCGTTCAGCTACGGCGCCCCACCCCACGGAGGCATCGCATTCGGCCTGGACCGCTTCGTCGCAATCATCCAACACACCGACAACATCCGAGAAGTCATCGCATTCCCAAAGAACAAGAATGCAGTGTCACTCATGGACGAAGCGCCCGACACCGTCGATGCGCAGCAATTGGATGAATTGGGCCTGAGCCTCAAAAAGTAAAACCATAAATACGACATCAGCTCAGAAAGACCCATGCAGGACCAAGACAGACAAATGCTGCTGGCCATGACCATCATACTCGTCGTCATGGCGCTGGGAGGATGGTTCGCATTCGGAACCAATGCGGGCCAAGCAATCATGACTGCAGGACGCACGCTCTTTGGACCCGAACCGCAATTGTGCTCCGACGATGACGGACGCGACACGAGCACACTTGGCATCCTGACGTTCAATGAACAATTCTACATCGACACGTGCCTTGACCGACAGCGCCTCATCGAATACACCTGCGGAGAGGACGACATCCCTGAAGAGTCAATCATCATCTGTCCATGCCTTCGCGGCCGCTGCATCTAGGTGGAACCATTGGATATCCTGTCACGCATCATCCAAGACCTCGAACGCGCGAACATCCCCTACGAGCGATACGACCACGGATTCGTCCACCGAAGCGAAGACGCGGCCAAAGTGAGAGGAACCTCTCTGAGCGAGGCAGCCAAAGCACTGGTGCTGCGAAGCGAGAAGGGACTGCTGATGGCAGTCATCGCGGGCCCGAAACGGATCGAGTACCGAAAGATCAAGGACCACATCAAGTGCAAGAAGCTCTCCCTCGCCGAAGTCGATGCCGTGAAACAGGCGACCGGCCTGACCATAGGAAGCATCCCCCCATTCGGACACTACTGGGGCATGGACGTCTACGTCGAGAAAGGCATCCTTGAGCACGAGCACGTCGTCTTCAGCGCGGGATCGCATTACACCTCGATCAGGATGAAGACGGCGGACTATCTTCGGATCGTCCCGCACCACGTCCTCGCATTCGGTAGTCCGCAAGAAACGACGACTTGAACTGGGCGAACCTACCCTCAAGAATGGCAGCGCGAGCCCTGGCGAGCAAGCTGTGGATGAAGAATATGTTGTGGAACGACGTGAGCATATGCACCGTCGGCTCATGCATCTGCAACAGATGATAGATGTACCTCCTCGAGAAGGAACGACACGTCCTGCATGCACAGTCCATGTCTATAGGGTCGTCACTGCGCGCGAACGCCGCGGCTGAGACATTGAGCGGACCATGCCTGGTGAAGAAGAGGCGGTGCCTTGCGACCCGGGTCGGATACGCCGAATCGAAGCAATCGACGCCCCTGGCCACTGCCTCGAGCAAGTCCTCAGGAGTGCCAAGACCCATCAAGTACCTCGGCTTATCCTGCGGCATGAAGGGCACCGACGCATCCACCATGGCAAACATCTCCTGCTTTGCCTCCCCAAGAGCAAGACCGCCGATGGCAAATCCATCGAAGGGAAGGAAAGCCAACTCACGCATGTGGTCCGCCCGCAGATCCGCGAACAATGCACCCTGCCCTATGGCGAAGAGCGCCTGACCCTGCCTTCGATACTCGAGGCACTGCGTGTGCCACTTCGTCGTCAGCCGCACCGCATCGGTGGCCTGCTCCAGGGACGCTTTTGGATCCTGCATATTATCCAGAGCCATGGCCACGTCAGATCCTATCCTCGTCTGGATGTCCATGAGCATCCTTGGCCCGAGGACCAGACGCCGACCATCATAGGGATCGCGGAACCTGATCCCTTCCTCACTGATGCCAAGGAAGAACGACTCCCGAGCCATCTGGAACGCCCCACAGTCAGTGAATATCGGACCGGAAAATGACATGAACTCATGCAGATCCCTGACCACGTCCAGACCCGGGCGAAGCGAGAGGATGAACGCATTAGAAATGATGGCCTGCGAACCAGCATCCTGAAGATCCTGGCTCGAGAGGAACTTCGCCGCGCCCTTCGTCGCGACAGGCATGAAGAAAGGAGTGAGCACATCACCGTGCAAGGTGCTCAGCGTAGCCGCCCGCGCCCCACCATCAACGCCATCGATACGGAACATACGCACAAGGACAATAGTCCTGATTTAAAAGTGTAGAGAACAAAGCGACACCATACCCTTAAGTTCTGTCCTAAGTCTCTAGAATCACCTCATTTCGTGATGCTGCGGAGCATCTACCCTCCCTTGCGGTCCGGGAGAACTCGACGAGGGCACAACGAAGCGCCCTCGTCTGCAACCAATCCAAGGCAGCATCACCCCCGCTAAGGAGACTTAGGACAGAGCCACACCCACCAACATCTATTTAAACGAAATACGGATACACCGACGCATGACCGACTACATCAGCATCGCACAAGCCATCGCGCAGCGAGAAGGCCCCGTCAGCGTACGAGGCTGGATATGGCGAGAACGCGGATCCAACAACCTCAAATTCATCGTCCTTCGGGACTCGACCAGCATCATCCAATGCATCATCGACCGCGCCGCCGTCGGCGACGAGAAATTCGCCGCCGCAGACAAGCTGCAGATCGAGACGTCCATGAAGATACACGGGACCATACGCGAAGACAAACGCGCACCGAGCGGATACGAGATCCAAGCCAAGGACTTTGAAGTCGTCGGGGAATCAGACACCTTCCCCATCACCAAGGACCAGTCACCCGAATTCCTGCTCGACAACCGACACCTGTGGCTGCGCTCACGACGCATGACCGCGATCCTGAAGATCAGGTCGGCGTACGTGCAGGCACGCGACGAATTCTTCCGCAAAGAAGGATTCAACCGATTCGACGCACCCATCCTGCAGCCCAACCAATGCGAAGGAGGATCGACGCTCTTCGAGGTCAAGTACTACAAAGACAAGACGTACCTCTCACAGAGCTGGCAGCTGTACGCCGAGGCCGCAGTCTTCTCGTTAGAGAAGATCTACAACATGGGACCCACCTTCAGGGCAGAGAAGAGCAAGACCAGCCGCCACCTGTCCGAATTCTGGATGGCGGAATGCGAAGCCGCATGGTGGGAGCTTGCTGAGATATCCGAATTCGCCAAGCGCGAGATCAAATACTGCATGACACAGGTCGCCGACCGATTCCCAGAGGAGCTACGCACCCTGGAGCGCGACCCCGAAGCCATCAAGAAGATAGCCTCGGCCCCCTGGCCGACCATCAAGTACCGCGAAGCGCTACGCATACTCAAAGAGAAGTCCAAGATGGACGTCCCCTTCGGAAAGGACCTGCGCACCATCGAAGAGGACGAATTGATGAAGCACTTCACGACGCCCATCGTGGTGACGCACTACCCTAAGGACATCATGGCATTCTACAAGCCCGCAGACCCCTCACAACCCGACGAGGCGCTGTGCTTCGACATGCTGGCACCCGAAGGATACGGCGAGATCATCGGCGGATCCCAGCGAAGCACCAGCATCGAGGACATGAAGAAGTCGCTCGAGAAGGACGGCGAGGACGCAAGCAACTACGACTGGTACTTCGACCTGCGAAGATACGGCAGCGTCCCGCACAGCGGATATGGCGTAGGCGTCGAGCGCGTCGTGGCATGGCTGTGCGGCCTTGACAACATCAAGGACGCGATCCCATTCCCGCGAACCATGCTGCGGTGGAAACCTTGAACAGCCCAGCATAAGATATAAGAAGGGCACAAGAGTGACCACACCATGAAAACCAACCAATACCTGATAGGACTAGCACTCATGGCGATGCTCGCGCTCTCCGCATGCACCAACAACACGGCAAAGACCGACGACAAGACCATGGCCGATGATCCAGGCAATGGCGACCTCATCCCCGACTCGATAATCGATGCGAACGCCAACCCGCCAGACACCGCGATCGGCGAGGGCACCACCGCCCCAGAACCGACCGTCACATTCAGCCTCACCGGAGAGAACTACAAATTCATGATGGACGGCAAAGAAGCTCCCGAACTGCACGTCAAAGCAGGAGACGTCGTGCGCATCGAATTCTCAAGCACGGACGGCTTCCACGACTGGGTCCTCGACGAGTTCAACGCCAAGACCGAGCGGGTGCAGACCGGAGGGTCAAGCAGCGTCCAGTTCACGGCGGAAACTTTCGGAACGTACGAATACTACTGCAGCGTCGGCCAGCACCGCGCCAACGGCATGGTCGGCAACCTCATCGTCGAGTAAATCGACGATTTCTTCTCTTCTCCTGCAACTCATATGCCCATAGTGACTTCAGGAACCCTGATGTTCGCGCCAGAGATCAGGCAGAGACAGCATCCTCAACCTTTATCTATGAGCAAGGCATCCCGACACCATGAAGTTCGCCCACATCGCAGACGTGCACATCGGAGCGTGGCGGGACCCCAAGATGAGGGAACTGCCCGTGGACGCCTTCCAGAAGGCGGTCGTTGACGCCCTGGACCAGAAAGTGGACTTCATCCTGCTGTGCGGCGACCTATTCCACTCAGCCATCCCTTCCGTCGACCATCTGAAACGAGTGGTGAGCATCCTCAAGAAACCGCTCGTCGCTGACGTTCCCGTCTACATCATCGCAGGAAGCCACGACTTCTCCCCCAGCGGAAAGACCATGCTCGACGTGCTCGAAGAGGCAGGCCTGGTCATCGGCGTTGTACGAGGCGATGTCACCGAACAAGGGCTTCTGCGACTCAAATTCACGGTCGACGCGAAGACCGGAGCGAAGATCTGCGGCCTCATCGGCAAGAAAGGCATGCTCGACCGCAAGTACTACGAATCACTCGACACGAAGAACCTTGAGCGGGAAGACGGATTCAAGATATTCATGTTCCACACCTCAATCACGGAACTCAAGCCCAAAGACATGGAACAGATGGACTCGTATCCCGTGTCCTTCCTTCCACGCGGATTCGACTACTACGCAGGCGGACACGTGCACATCGTCGAGCGATACAACGGCGCGAACCACCACAATGTCATCTATCCAGGTCCCATCTTCTCCGCCAACTTCTCAGAACTCGAGAAGCTGAGCGGCGGAGGCTACTTCATCTACGACGACGGAACGATCACCCACAGGAGCATCATCGTCAAGCGCGCCGTACCCTTGACGATCGATGTCGACGGAAAGGATCCCGTCGCCGCGCAAGAATCGATCCTCAACGCGATAACATCAAGCGATGTGGAGGACGCGATCGTCCTGGTCCGTATCAGCGGCCGCATCACGGGCGGACGCACCACCGACGTCGACCTGAGGCTCGCCACGGAGCGCGCGTACGAGCGGGGAGCCTACTTCGTGCTCAAGAACAGCTCAAGGCTGAGCAGCGAAGAGATGGACGATATCCACGTCGGTCACCAGACCGCAGAACACATCGAAGAGACCCTGCTCAACGAGCACGCAGGAAAGATATCCGTGCCCTTCTCCGAACGCGAAGCCGACGTGGCGAAGTCGCTCATGCAAGCACTCAGCCAAGAGAAAGCCGACGGCGAGCGACAGCAAGACTACGAATCGAGAGTACTGCTCGCAGGATCATCCGCCCTGAAGTGATCCAAGCAAGCATTCCATGCCCAGACCATCTCCGGGTCAATATCACAGAACACGACGGTCCTAATACTCGTAGACTGATAGGCTCGGACCACATCGACCATGAGCTTGGCGACCATACCCTTGTCCAGCTCACCAAAACCAGTACCCATCCCAGGCATACCTAAGGATGTGAATACATTCGCTTCAGCGCAATCCAAGGATGCGACAATCGCGGCGTGAACATCATCCACCCTCGCCTTGGAAGGATACTCCATCGTCGGCGCATGGATGACATGCTTGGCGGGAAGATCACCCGCAGACGTCACGCACGCATCACCGACAGGAACAGGACCAAGAAGAATGGCGTCCTCCTCTATCTGCGCACCGCCCACATCACGGATGACCTTGGCGACACCACCACCCATCGACAATGTGGAATTCGCAGGATTGACGATGGCATCGACCCTTAGATTCACCAACGAGCCACGGCGCACCACGATGTCGATCATCTGGCAGCACCCAAGCTGACGCCCTCGAACGCCTTGCGTGGCGCAGCCTGCGCCTTGACTCGATCATCAAAGAAAGGAATGCGGACAGGATAGGCGAAGCGACCGAAATTGCTCGAGACGATGGCTTCTCCCCTGTCAAGACTTGCGATGCTCCTCTGTTCCTGGGAGAGGTCCTGGCTCGCGGACTCTATGATAGCTTGACGCTCAGACGCCATCTCGATTCCGAGGATGATCTTGGTGTTCATGTTCGCGAGGATCTCCTTAGGGATCAACGAGGGAAGCTGCGTGATGGCGACGATACCTGTCTTGAACTTGCGGCCTTCTCTTGCGATCGTCGAGAAGACGTTCGGACCCGCCTCAAGCACCTCACGGCCAAGGACCCTCGGCGCCTCCTCAAGCACGACCGCAATCGGCGGCTTGGACGCGAGGACGCCATCCATCTTATGACGACGATACCGATGATACACTTTCGATGTGATGATCGACGCGACAAGCAGCTCGACCTGACCAGAGACATGACTCGTATCGATGATGATCGCCTTTGCCTCCTCCGCCGCACGGGCGATGTCGGCAAGCGTCGTCGCGCCCGCTTTGCTATCGAAGATGCCCTGACAGATGATGCCAGTCTCCTCGACATCGATATCGAGAAGCTGCAGCATCCGACGCTTGACGACGCCAAGCGACTGCTCATGCACGGACACACCCAGCTCCCGCTCCATGGCGACGGCCTCGATCCAGTCGTCCCCATATCTGCGATAGTAGGCGTGCATGGCCTGCATCTGCGGACTGGAGAAATCAAGACAGGCGAAATGCTCTGGCCGAAGATCATTGAGATTCAACTTGAGCGTCAACTGACCAGGAGGAGGGTCGCGCGTGGTGTAATAGATCACCTTGCCTCTGTCCTGCACGTCCTTGAGACCTGGCTGGTTCCTTCCGTAGTACTCATCATGGGGATCAAAGATGAGAAGGCCGACACGACCAATGCAGTCCCAGAGGAGATTCTTCATCAAGACGCTCTTGCCCTTGCCCGTCGTGCCCGCGATGAGGATGTGATGCGAGAGGACCTCAATGGCAGGCAGAAAGACCTTGACGTCCAGCGTCCTCGATCCGCTGCGCAGATCACCGATGTAGAGCGGCTCCCTTGGCGTGGTGAGAAACGACATGTCCTCCTTAGTAATGGCTCTGACCGTGGAGAAGAAGGAAGGCATGACCTTGGCGAGGCTCGCCTTGGACTTAGCGATGACGATCACCGGCTTGAGGACTGCCAGACGATAGTTCCTAAGCTTCGCATCCATGAAGTTAGGCTCCTCGCCCTCCTCAAGGTCGAGACCCGCGATGAGCTCAAGATTCTGCTGGGAGATCTGACTTCCGTATTGAAGGTCGATGACCTGCAGGAGGACCTGGCCCGCCTGGGCGTCCGCGATGAGGAGCTCGCCGAGCTCCATCTCCTCGCCACCCTTGATACGGACGATGAGCTCAGAGAAGCTGCCCGCGACGACACGGCCTTTAATCATGGAGCTGGGAAGGAGGGAGGGATACATAAGGGTTGGGGTTAATTGTTTTCTATATAGAAATGTTTCGATCAATAATCATTTCCACATCACTTTATGACACAAGAATCAGTTCAAATATCAGCATACAAGCGAATGAACAGGGCGATGGAAGTTTAGAATTATTTAAATATATGGGAAATTTATGTTTTTTATCATGGCCAATAGAGCGGGAGAAGTAGAATCGTTGAAAAGAGTTGTAGATGAAGCAATTGTGGCAACTCAAGAGTGGGCTAGCAGACAACGTGAATATGATCATGCGAACAAGAGATATGAAAGAATGATAGAATTAAAAAGAAAAATTCTAAGCTTTGAAAAAAGTACTGACCTGTTTGGCCATGTAAACGAAGAGTTAATAGAAAGAGTTAGGCAGAAAATCCCAGAACTTCTCGAAGGTGAACTTAACATAGATAGAAATGTTGTTGCAATGAAGCATATAATTAGAAAAATCGACATAGAGATATACGTGATTCATAATAATGCCCAACAACAGCAGGATTACCAGAGATACCTTCAAGAACTCACTTCTTTATTGGAAGAAGATCTAGATTATGAAAGGATAATGGAAAAAGTTAATGCGGAACTAACAAGGATTTTAAAGACATTAAAAGCTACTGAATGACAAGAAACCTTACATTATATTTCAACCCATTAACATAAATGAATTTAATCCTAAACATATATGTACAAAATCAAGTGATTGTTTCCTCCTCTCGCCGCACATGGCGTACCGTATCGGCACCTATGCCTTGGTCTCGCTCACTGCCCAAATGGTCTCAAAATAGAATCTCATCGCGTCCGCGACACCGCCATCCTTCACCTCAACCACATAGGGTTCGCCTCCAAAGGAGATTATCTGCACCACATCATTGTAGATCGCGAATTCGATGTTGTTTCCAAAATCGCAGTACTTGATCTTTGTCAACGCGGAAGTCTTGCGATCTTCGGCGAATTCGATGTTGTTCTTCGAGTAGATGATTCTGAACTTGATCCTCTTCGCTATTCTTCGACGATGCACATCACTGAAGAAACCATGGAGACTCCTAGACAGCATCGCAGGCGCTCCAAGAACATAATACGTCCCTCCTTCAGGCAAACTCTCGATAGCATTAGTGACTGCCGCCTTGATTCCCGCTATGTCCTCAAGCATCACAAGACGCCTGTCTGAAGACGCCTCTTTCCTGGACATCGAACCGATGAAACCCTCCAGTTCTTTACGTCTCGCGGAAAGTTCGGTCACCTTCTCATCATGCATGACCAGAAGCATACCTGGATCCGACGGCGCGTAGAGATGGTGATTCGAACGTACGACTTTGACGAGGAGACCTTTGGCCGCAAGCGAACCAATGACAGGATAAATGTTAGCGCTCGCCACGCCTGATTCCTTTATCAAGGCACTCACACCCGTTTGCCCGATACGCTGCAATGCCACAAATACGCGAATCTCAGCAGGATTGAGTCCCAAGTCAGCGAGGAGAGACATTTTACTATATCTCATAGTACAATATTATTATTCTATCGTCACCACCTATAAGTAGTACTACATATGAGGTGAAGATGATGGAAGAAGAACAACTCATCACCAAGAT
>JBDRLR010000107.1:0-4856 GCA_043812855.1 Nanobdellota archaeon
CTATCCCTACCTTCGGAAACGCCGCATCTTCTTCAAATCCATACGAAGGCAGCTTGCCTCCGTGGTCATCCTTGGCGCATTGATGGAAGGCATCTTCGGCATCAGCATCATGGTCGGCGGGACCGATCGACTCCTGCAGCCCTTCCTGCTCACCATCGAGATCGTCACCCTCTTCATCCTCGCCTACCCTCTATTCATCCTGCTCTCACACAAGCAGAAGCACGAGAAATACACGAACAGCGTCATCGTGGCGTTCGCCATCTACCTGCTCGCCCCCATCATCGACATGATCAACATCGCGCACTACTCAGGATACAACCGATCGCTCATCCTGCTGAGCACACCGCTGCCGATCATATCCATCATCGTCTTCACACGGGCGATCTACCTCAAGCTCGTCGACAAGGCGACGCTACGGCAGAAGCTCAACCGCGCCGAGATGAAGTACGTCCACGAAAAGGAGATGGGAAAACTCAAAGACGAATTCCTGAGCATCATCAGCCACGAGCTCAAGACACCCCTAACTACCATCCGACTCTACGTGTCTCTTTTGCGAGAAGGAAAGATGGGCCCGAACACGCCCAAGCAAGACAAGGCGCTCACCGTCATGGACACCGAAGGAAAACGGCTCACCAACCTCATCAACGACATCCTGGACCTCTCCAAGCTGGAGAGCAAGAAGGTTGTCCTGCGGCCGCGCAAGCAGGGCATGAAAGAGGTCGTGGAGGCGTCCATCCATCCTCTGCTCGCCCAGCAGAAGCGCATCAAGATCATCAATGAAGTCCCTTCCGATGAAGTCATCATGGACCCTGACAAGATGAAACAAGTCTTCATGAACCTCTTCTCCAACGCAGTGAAGTACACACAGACAGGAGGCACCATCACTCTTGGCGGGCGCGTGGGACGCGACGGCTGGACCTTCTGGATATCGGACAATGGACGCGGCATCGAGCGAAGCAAACTCGTGCACCTGTTCGACAAATTCTACCAGGTCGAGAACTACCTGACACGGGAGAGCGGCGGGACCGGCCTTGGCCTTGCCATCGTCAAGCACATCGTGGAACTGCACGAAGGCACCATCGCAGTCCAATCAAGGATCGGCGAGGGGAGCAGATTCACCGTGCGCATACCGCACTCACTCCTTTCCAAGGACAAGCAGCAGAATAAGAAGAAAAAAACCGAGGAATAGGAATCCGAACTGGATCGCCTGGGCGTAGTCAATGGACTCAGAGACGGTGAATCCGTACGCGATGAAACCGCTTGCGATGATTGCCATCAAAAGCCTATGACGCGGGAGCATGCACCCATACGCCGCGCACATATATAAAAATGTTCTTGTTTGCCCGAGTAAGTAGAATACTCGAGTCGCCGCCCTTACGGGCGAGCATCTTCTCTGCGATAACTGCCGTTGACAGGGGGTCGCCCCATACGGGGGATGTCAACGAACCATCGCGACATAGCATGTGAGCTGGGCAGCGACCCGTGGCAGAATCGACGCCACCCGCCGCAAACTATTTATAAGCAAAGCACGCGGAAAGGCAGGTGGTGGGAACAAGAGCGTTGTTACTCTGTATTCTGATGCTGGCAGCCATACCTGCGGTCCTTTCGGTCGAATGCGTCAGCAAACCACGCATAGAGACCGACACGACGATCAGAGTGAACGAAGGTCAAGCATTCAGCCAGCTCATAGACACCGAGCAAGTCGACTTCTTCGGCTACACCATCATGAACACGAGCTTCCCCTCATTCTCCGCGGACCAGAACCATATCACATTCACCCCAGGACCTGATGATGTGGGCACGCACTACGTGGTGCTCATCGGGATGAATAGCCAGTCCTGCATCGCCACGCAGATAGTGCGCGTCGCGGTCCTTGGAAAACCAGTGATCACATCGATTGAGCCCGCACAGGACACACTGACGACCACGGAAGGCAACATCATCCAGTTCTCAATAGAGGCCCAAGACCCTCAGCGCTCCCCACTCTCATTCGATTGGGTGGTCGACGGACGAGAGGCAGCCAAAGGGACACGATTCGTCTACGAAGCAGACTTCACCAGCGCAGGCAACCACACCATCGAAGGACGCGCACGAAACGCACTCGGCCTGACCGCAAGCACCAGCTGGAGAGTCGCAGTGGCGAACCAGAACCGCGCGCCGAGTCTCAAGTACAATTTCCCGACGGTCAAGATGCGCAAGGAGAGCACCATCCTGCCGTTCAACCTCTACCAGTTCTTCGACGATCCGGACGGGGACCCGCTGGAATTCAGCCATGAATTCAACGGCGTCGGCGACCAGCGTGCGATGAAATCATCACTGAGCGTCTCGGTGAACCGTAGCCTCCTGCAACTGAGCAGCACGTACCCCGCGACGCTCTCCCTCACCATCATCGCCACTGATCCCGAAGGGCTCAGCGTGCGAAGCAATCCATTCATCGTGGACGTCGTCCCTTCTGAGGCAACGTGCGGAGACGGCATCTGCGCAGAAGAAGACTGCTCCAGCTGCCCCGTCGACTGCGGCGCATGCGACACGTGCGCGTCGCAATGGGTGTGCTCGGACTGGTCCGCATGCACACAAGGAGCATTGCAGACACGCGAATGCGCAGACATCAGCGGATGCTCGAACCCCGACGAACAGCCAGAGGTCAGCAGAGAATGCCCATACCGCTGCAACGACGGCATCAAGAACCAAGACGAAGAAGGCATCGACTGCGGCGGCCCCTGCCAACCATGCGACTCCTGCCACGATGGACAAAGAAACCAACGCGAGACCGATGTGGACTGCGGAGGACCATGCAACCCCTGCAAAGACAACTTCAGATGCATCGTCGGGCTGGACTGCGCGAGCATGATCTGCGGACCTGAGATGACCTGCGTGGCGCCGACTTGCAGCGACCGCACCAAGAACCAAGGAGAGGGAGGAGTCGACTGCGGAGGACCATGCAGCGGCGCATGCCCCACCTGCGTGGACGGCAAAAAGAACGGAGAGGAGACTGCAGTGGACTGCGGAGGTCAATGCGCGCCCTGCGAGACGTGCGATGACACCATCAAGAACCAGGACGAACGCCTCGTCGACTGCGGCGGATCATGCAAAGCATGCGGAGCGGCGGATTACTATCACGCGTACTCGGGCGGGATAGTCATAGGCGTCATCTGTCTCATTCTCCTGATCGGCGTCATCGCTTGGCTCGAGCGACGATACTCACTCATCTACCGCGTCTTCAACGTGGACGACAACCTCAAATTCCTACTGTTCATTGACAAGTACTGCCATCTCCCCTTCGGGCACAAGCAGCACTACACTGACACACTCGACGCGACCGCACAGACGCTCCAAGACGCGGCAGAGAGGGAACACGCCGAAGACGTGGAGAAGGAGACTCTGCTGTGCCTCAACGCGTTCTTCCGAGAAGTATTCGGCGTCCAAGGCGCCTTCGCGGAAGAGCATATGGCGGCGAAACTGCGCGAATGGCCCATCCCCATGTCGAGCAAGAAACTCCTCATGCTCCTGCACCGGAAACTGATGTCCGCGCAGAAATCGACCTATAACCTGTCAGTCCAAGTCGACGACCTCAACCGCACCGCACAGCACGTCATCGCCTCAATCCGGCGATTCGTCTGAAACCAGCTTCTTGCGCACTTCCTCCACACACATGGAGCGTACCGAAGAAAGATTCAGGCCAGCACACAAGGCCTCATCCCTGGCTGAGACGGCAAGGTTGACGAAACAGAACTCCTTGAGCTGCTCCTCATCGACGAAGCCGCACGAATCGGCGGACTTGGCCTTGACACCTATGCGGAACAGACAATTATCACGTCGAGGACTCTCGATGATGAGCTTGCACACCACGAAATCACTCGTCTGGGTCGCGACCTCGAAGTAGCAATCATCGCGAGCGGTCAAGATCGGCACAGAACCGCACAGGTCCGCATCATCCTTAGCCAACGCAATCTCCACGAAACACTTCGAAGACCAGGCAGGATCATTTATCATGACACAGTAGTTGGGCTCAAGCAAGCGTTTGCCTGTCTCAAAGAAGCAGACATCACGCCAATCCTCGCTACTGATCTCACCGCAGAACGTGTAGTTCGTCGCGATGAACACCGGAGTGAGACAAGCGCCGCGAAGCTTCTCATCCTGAATCAGCTGACAAGATGCCTTGTCCCGCTTCTGGACGGCATATTCTTGGACACAGAAGTTGAACAATGTACCCTCGAGTCCGCTACACTGCAAAGGATCAGATGCCTGAATGGCCAAGTCCAGATGACAGGCGTAATTCTCCTTGGCGTCAAGACCGTCACAGGGCGTCGCAGGCCGAGTCATGAGAATCAGGACGATAAAGAACACCACAAGGATGGCGACGACACCCATCACGAGCTTCGGCGCATTGTTCTTGACTTTCTTGCGGCCCATTGTATGCGTGAAAACATCCATGATTTATAAGGGTGATGGAAGAGAAACCCAGGAGATTGAATCATGACCCTAGGGAATGAATAGGAATCATCTATCTTCGATTTCGCAGGAATGGGCCCAACAGCAGATAAACAGTCCTAAGGGGCAGTACAGCCCGTCTTCTCGCTCAGCTTGGCGAAGGTCAGCAAACCAGACTCCTGGGTGCCGTCGCCAAAGATCCAGGTCGGATATGCCGTGATTCCCGCCGCCTGGCACGGTACGGTCTGTCCGCCGCCGTCAGGAGTGGCGCACTCCACATAATTCACCAGATGCACGCTGGAACCAAACATCTCCTTCTGGTCATTGCAATGCGGACACCAAGAGGCGCCGTACATGGTCGCGCCGCTCTGGGTCAAGCAACGAGCGAAGTCGTCAAGAGCCGGAGTGGCCTCTTGAGAGCACGC
>JBDRLR010000108.1:0-4382 GCA_043812855.1 Nanobdellota archaeon
CAGCGACTTTGCGCCTCTCCCTTGACTTCTACAGCCGTGCGCTCTACCATTGAGCTACGAGGGGATGGGCCAACGGAGACGGAGACGCTTTAAAAATGTTTGCGGATGAATGAACATGCCGCCGACACCACTGTCACGCCGCAGAATTCTTGGCATGCTTGGCGATGGCAGGGTCCACGAGTGTGTGCGTATAGCCACCCTTGAGCAAGGAGTCCCGCATGACATCGATGTCCAGATGATGCCCATGCGTCTGGTCGATATATCGCTGGATGTACGCCTCAGCCTGATCAGGATGATTCATGGATAGCCAATACCTCTTCTCAATAACATAGTACGTCAGGATGCCGAACACGATGACACTCAAGGTGAGGGCGAGCATCCATGCGTATGGATCATTGGCAGACCGCGAAGGGCCCCAAGCTCCACCGACACTGCGGAAGGCCTGACCATACAACGAGATGGCGAACAGGATGAAGAAGAAGATACCCATCTTGTCAGCAGGATGCAACGAGTGCCTGAGCACATGCCGCAAGGCCTTGAGGATCTGCATGGGCGGAAATGGAAGGAAGCCATATATAAATGTAGCGGAAGGACGAGGGCAAGGCGCTGTTCCTGTCCTTAAGGGCGAACGCAAGAGAGTCGAACATGCAGCCGACATGGGGGAAGACCCCTACGGGGAATGTCGGCCAACCACTATGAGAATGAGCGTGAGCTGGACAGGAACAGAACCCGGACAACGAACTCACTTGCGCTTCTTCATCTCGATGTAGCGCTCGGTGAGGGCAGCCAGAGAATCGGCACGATCGACCTTCTTGCCACGCCGCTCCGTCTCATCCACGATGCGAGAGACGAGCTTGACGACATCCTGATACTTGACATCCTTGCGCTCAAGCTCAGCGCTGATCAGAAGCTCCACCTTGCCGGACATGTTGATCGCATTGCGGTCACAATGGGCCTTGAACCTCTTCCAGACGCCACGATCGATGGTCAGCGAGACTTTCTCCTTCATGATGACACCCCAGATACGGATAGATTTATCCATATATAATTCTATCGCAGAATCACTCCTTAAGCCGAGTCAGATTGACCTCGTTGGAGTAGGTCTGACGCTCCACGCCTCTGCGCGCGTCGAACTTGACTTTGGCCGCCGGCAAAGAGAGGCCGCCGACGATCTTGAGCTTGGACGCGATGGTGTAGGCGATAATGCGCTCCTCGAACGGATCCAGAGAATCGATATCCCAACGCACCAAAGTACCCTTCTTGACATCCTTGATGATCTTGTTCGGATGCAAGGTCCCGATCTGCTTGGACTTCTCAACCTCGGCAAGAGACGGCACACGATCGATGACCCGCAGGTTGCGGATCGTCTTTCTTGATCTGTTCTTGATGAACAGCTTGATCTTCGCCTCAGAGACGCCACCCGCCGGCGCAGCGGTGAAGGCATCCTTCTCGACGATGATCGGACTTCGGAACATGTAATAGCTGAGCACGGCAAGGACTATGATGATGATTGCCATGACGAGCATGCGATAATTCTCGACGATACGGACCTGGGCGGACTCAGTGGGCTGCAGATCGAACTCCCACACCAGATACGACTTGTCGAACTCAGAGACAACCTTCGCCTTCGGATCAGACGACGAGAAGATCCTCCGGGTGATGGGCACCGGCACCTTGTGCACCACGTGCTCCACATGATTGCCCTCGTTGCGGAAATCAAAGACATACGTCGTCTTGAACAATTCATCATCAGGAGGAACCTGATCCTGGATCAAATCGCTGTATTCCACGACGCGATACAGCTTGGTCGACTCCGCGACCACCTTACCATCATAATAGATGCGCACCGTCAAGGTGTGATCACCTGGCGGCTGCAGATCATCAAGAGAGAACACCATCTCAGTGCCCTTCTCCTCGAGGGAGCCGAGCGACGTGTTGAACTCCTTCCGGAACAGCTCACCTTCGACAACGATCATGAGGGACTCGACGTCCAACGCGAAACGGTTCCGAAGCGTAAGCTCGACGGAGACCTTCTGGCGAGGATCGACCTCCTTGTCGATCGCCGCGGTCAACGCGACAGACACCGGATACGGAATAGGCTCACGCGACGGATCCCTGATGTTAATGGAAAGATCGACATCGACAAAATCGCCGCTGCTGAATGCCTTAATCTTGATCGGAACACCGAAAGGACCATACCCTACACTTGGACGCGGAGAAACGAGAATCGTCGCACGCGTCGAACCACCAGCAGGGACCGATAAGCCCTCAAGCTTAGGATCAGTACGCACGATGAACTTGCTACCTGTGCCCGAGACCTGGAAGCGATCTGCGAAGCCAGCCATATTCTTCACGACAATATCATACGTCGCCGTCTCCGTGGGACCTACGCTTTGGTTGAGCGCGTCAATCGTGTACTGAAACGACTGCGCATGAACCCATGGCAACAAGAATAGGAACGCGACCAATGCAAACAAGGGTGTCTTATCCATCCACATCTCCCCTAAAATCCCTCAGAAATGCTCTCTCCCAGCCATGTATATAAACTTTTCTGTTTGCAGGTTAAGTCACATCAACTGATCTCATCTGGAGGAAGAGTACTGCGGAGGCTTGCCGCCCCCTTGGGGTCGCGGGAGAAGACCGCGCATGCGTCCTATACGCTATGCGTATCGCATGCTCGGGATCCCTCTCCAAGGCAGTACTCTTCCCGACTCAACCAGCGTGGCTTAACCCTGTTTGCAGGAGGCCAGGCACCATCACCCTTTGAACCAGAAATCCCTGAACAAATCATTCGAGATGAGGCCAGGCGGATCATAGGCCCGAACGACCTTACGCTGCGCCTCATCGAAGCGATACTCGGTGAGCTCGAATGCGACGGGCAAGACCTTGCCCTCCGCATCCAGGACACTACCCACATGATACGACTGCTGCGCGTCAGGGCGCACACGAAGCTGCACCTTCCTGAGCAGACCCTTGCTGCCGAACTGAAGCAAATCACCCGTGCCAAGCCGACTATAAATAATCTCGCGCTTCGCGCCGCTCACCGGATCAGGGGCAGTTCGCGGCACGTCAAAATACTCCTGCTCACACACACGCTGGCGCGCCATGATGACCGGATTACCCGTAGCCACCGCCAAGAACAAGGCCGCTTCGGTGCGCGTCGCCTCGAACCCATGATACGCATCACAGAGCAGGGCGCCATAGACTTTCTGCGGAGAATATATCAAGGCGGCATCCGGATCCCCGAACAAGGAAGCGAAGGCGGGCTCAGCATCATTGATGTCCGTCAAGGTGTCCTTGAGGCGCTCCCTGGCCACATCATCAAGGCGCTTGAGATTCGCCTTCGCCGCGATGTAGAACGACCCATCCTCCCCCCTCGCTATGACCCTTGCAAGATCAGAATCATGATCCAGATGATTGGAGAGGCGACGCACGATACCGCCCGCAAAGATATTGATGAAGCCCTGATCATCCTGCACCGGATACCTGGTCGGCGTGTACAACGACATCTCCCTCCAACCATCAAAGAATGCATAGATCATGCCTCGAGCGTACGGACTGTTCTCATGACCGATAGGGGCAGCGACCTCGCTGCTCGAGCCCCGCTTACGCTCCTCGATACGCCTGAAATCCTGCCACATGATCAGAAGCGCAGCATGCCAAATCCTATCGACGGCGTCGTCAATCGTGTATGCTGCAGGCATGCACGCATGCAGGTATGCTGCTTCTTATGCCTTGCGGTAGACGAGAAAGAAACGATGGGGATGCGAGGCGGACGGAAATCAGAGATTTCCGAGCCACGCATCACCCATTCCTCCGCAATGGGGCTGCGAGGATGATGAAAATCAGAGATTTTCAATCCTCGCTAGCCCCACACTCAGTACATAGTTCAGACGCATAGCGCCAACTACAGCAGTGTATGGTGGGGCTGCGAGGATTGCGGCAATCGAAGATTGCCGATCCTCCCAGACCCCATTCGCTACGCTCATGGGGCTGCGAGGATTTGAACCCCGGTCGCAAGGTGTCCGATTCATCCCGGCGCGCCATATGGTGGCGCGGCGTCAGCGAACCCCGACCTTGAGTGATAACCAAGCTACACTACAGCCCCGATAACGGCAGAGACATCGCGCAATTTATATAGATTGCCACGGATGGCTATGACCTCTTGCGCTCAAATCGCAATGTTTATCTAGTCCTACACCAGAAGGAGTCAGAACGATGGCATCCGCCGCTACAATCGCATCCGCACTGCTCCTCCTGGTTTTCTTGACTGCTTGCACAGCCGACTTTGCCGACAATCCCAAGTTGGCAAATGATCAGCTCAACATGGACGTCCCAGAGAATCAAACCGCGCCGATGGATGCTCCGCAAGAAAACGAAGA
>JBDRLR010000109.1:0-3190 GCA_043812855.1 Nanobdellota archaeon
CCGGAAACGGGATGTACGGCGATCGCCTTCCGACCGACCACACGCGTCCGCCATCAGGCCTTGTCGCGACGAGACTGATGAATGCATCCAAGCCTTTGCTGAAAAGATAGTACCTGGCTTCGTTGCCGCCGATCTCGTCGATGATCTTGTAGCCATACTGGGAGTCGTAGAGAATCCTGTGCTCCGTGTTGAGCGACTTCTCCCCACCCTCACCGATGACGAACTTGTCTAGCCTGCGCATGACCGCCTCGATGTTGCTTGTCAGACCCGCCGCATCGATGGACGCGAGGGCTCCGGACCTACGCAGCTCATTGTAGGGCTCGAACACCCAATTGTGCTGGGCAAGGAGCTTGTCTCTGAGGTTGAGCGGAAAGCCTCCCCCTGTGACATCGAGGCGATCCGTAAGATCTATGAGCCTGTTGAGATGCGGGATGCTGTGATCCCTTTCGACCATCTTGTAGTTCTCAAGAAGCCAGACGGCAAGGGAAGTATCCTGATCACTGTCGTTGACATAGACATTGGCTTTTGGCTTGCCATCCTCCCTGAGAAGTTCGAACAAGCCACCCTTGATGGCGAACAAGACCTGACGGCACGTGCTCATCGTGGCATCCCGGACCACCCCCTCATGATGATCGAAATTGAACTTGCGGGCATGGAAGTCGCGCATAGGGGGAGCCCTGACATAACCGTCAAGAGCGATACTGTTGGGCCGGGCCTGATCCAAGAAATCCCGCCACGTCACCGACTCACGAGGACGCGGCTCCAAATCGACAACGTCGAACATCTCCTGACCGGGTGTCGACAGCTATTTATATCACTTGCATGCCTGTCGTCGAGGGAAACGAGGTTCGCGCCTCGCCGAACTCATTCCGCAACCTTTAAAAAGAGGCTCGGTTTCCTGCCAGACTGCACATTACCGCAGTTTACGATATAGGGACCGCAAAACCCGAAGAAAGGAGGAGTACACATGGCTGACAAGAAGGAACACATAAATATCGTCTTCATCGGACACGTCGATCACGGCAAGAGCACCACCGTCGGACGCCTGCTCTTCGATACCGGCAGTGTCACCGAACAGGCACTGCGAAAGCTCAAAGAGAAAGCGCAGCAGCTCGGAAAGGCAGGGTTCGAATTCGCCTTCGTCATGGACAACCTCAAGGAGGAGCAAGAGCGCGGAGTCACCATCGATCTTGCCCACAAGAAGTTCGAGACGGACAAGTACTACTTCACCATCATCGACGCCCCCGGACACCGTGACTTCATCAAGAACATGATCACCGGCGCATCCCAGGCCGACGTCGCAGTCCTCGTCGTGGCAGCCAACGACGGCGTCAACGCACAGACCAAGGAGCACGCGTACCTGTCAAAGGTGCTCGGCGTCCAACAGCTCATCGTCGCCATCAACAAGATGGACATCTCGGGCGTCGACTACAAGGAAGAGCGATACAACAAGGTCCGCGAAGAGGTCAGCACCCTGCTCAAGAGCGTCGGCTACAAGGTCGAAGAAATCCAGTTCGTACCCCTCGCATCACTGCAGGGCGAGAACGTCGCCAAGAAGGGCGAGAAGATGCCGTGGTACAAGGGCGGAACGCTCCTTGACGCCATGAACGCCATCAAGCATATCGAGAAGCCAGTCGACCTGCCGCTTCGCCTGCCTATCCAGGATGTGTACAACATCACCGGAATCGGCGTCGTGCCTGTCGGCCGCGTCGAGACCGGAAGGATGAAGATCGGCCAGAAGGTCGTCGCCGTCCCCGGACGAGAAGGCAAACCGGTCCACGGCGAAGTCAAGAGCATCGAGATGCACCACGAGCAGCTCCAGGAAGCGATTCCAGGCGACAACGTGGGCTTCAACGTGCGCGGCTTCGGCAAGAAGGACATCGCCCGCGGAGACGTCATCGGACCTGAGGACAATGTGCCGACCGTCGCAAGCGAGTTCACGGCCCAGATCATCGTGCTCAACCACCCGAGCGTCATCACGGTAGGATACACACCTGTGTTCCACATCCATACCGCTCAGGTCGCATGCATGATCACCGCCATCGAGAAGAAGCTCAACCCCGCAACCGGAGAAGTCATGCAAGAGAACCCCGACTTCATCAAGAACGGCGACGCGGCAATCGTGCGGATCAAACCGGTCCAGCCGCTCGTGATCGAGAGGAAGAAGGACATCCCGCAGCTTGCGAACTTCGCGATTCGGGACTCCGGATCCACTGTCGCGGCAGGCATGTGCATCGACCTGACCAAGAAAGCCATGTAATTTTTTTCACTTCCATGGTGAATGAGAGTTCACCCTGAGGGAAACATATGCAAAAAGCACGCATCAAACTCGCGTCGACAGACATCCACAAAGTCAATCAGACCTGCGAATACATCAAGAGTATCGCAGAGAAGACCGGCGTCGTGATGCGTGGCCCCATCCCTCTCCCGACCAAGAAGCTCAAGCTCGCCACTCGCAAGAGCCCATGCGGAAACGGAACCGCCACGTGGGAGCGGTACGAGATGCGCGTACACAAGCGCCTCATCGACATCGGCGTGGACGAGCGAGCGCTCCGTCTTATCATGCGCGTACCCATCCCTGATGGTCTCAACATCGAGATTGAGATGATCGACGACTGAATAGGCATATAATCCCCACCTTCTTTCTTATGACCATGCACAACGATCTTGAAGCCGGACTGAAGGAAAGCTACGAAGCCGCAACGAGGCTCATCGAGCGAAACTCCAATGAGGACTCTTCGCTCGTGGACATCTGCTGCGTCGCGCGGCCGCCGACCCGATTCTTCGTGGATCGAGGCGCACAAGTCGTAGGCATACAACCTGACGCCCAGGCTCGCGTGGAAGCGCATTGCGCGCTCGGTCACCACAAGAACTTCTATCTGCTCGGCGATGACCCCGCTCACCTCAGCCTTCCAGATGCCTTCGTCAACGTCACGTACGCCCTGGACAATCTCATCGGAAACGTACCGCTCGAATACCGAAACCACCTCATGAGCGAGATGTCCCGAATCACCAGCAACGCAGGAAAGGTCATCACATTCACATGGAAGGCAGACACGACAACGACCGCTTTCCTGCGCGAATGGTACGGACAAAAAACCATCAGAATCACGACAGAACACATCGAAACCGCCACGGGAACCTGCCTTCGGATTCCCGCCGCACACCACATCGCACTCCACCAAAGACA
>JBDRLR010000110.1:0-3688 GCA_043812855.1 Nanobdellota archaeon
AGAATAGCGCGACACACATCACTACGCAGAACCTTCGCCAAGACCCGAGACTCGGGCGCCTTGAGCGTCACGACCATGACCTCGTCCTTCCTCCGCATATGGACCGGATGATGATGACATTCTTAAAACCTTTGACCGTCAGAATCTGACATATCTGCGCATGTGCCTGATCAGGAAAGCCTCAAAGGCGACAAGACCGCCCAGATAGAACATGGCGCTTATGAACAAGAAGACGAGGAAGACACACGCAACATAGACACCGAGCAAACCAGAACCAATCAAAGCGATGATCGACGAGAGCAGATACGACCACCAATCACTGAAGAACAGCCACACATAATACACGAAAAAATACTGCGAGGCGGCGACCGCCACCAACGTGCACAACCGCTCGACAGGACGCCACTTGGCGAAGACCACAACGCCAACAGCCATCAACGCAGACCCGATGAGGATCAGATCGAACATGGCACTGAACGCCGCGGGAGAGCCAAGCCCGATGAACACACCCACACTGGATACGACACCCCCATCCTGAAGAGGACGGGCGAGACTGAACGTCGGCGCAAGAGCGACCGCAGGAAGCACCAAGAACAACAGACCAAGATACCACCTGCGGACCGCGACGATCCTTTGACGATACATGAAATACCACAGCAGCGCAGGCAGGATGAGAAGCAAAGTAATGCCAATGAGATTGAACAAGTAGATCAAGAACAGCTTCGAGGCCGCAAACCACGAAAGGCCGCCAGCATCGGCCCAAAAAAGAGCCCACATAGTGGAAAACCCATCATCGCCAAGATAGAACGATGTCCGCAGGCCCGAAATGTACGGCAAGATGAAATTGCCGACATCCGTGAGCGCATGCAAGACCAACATCCCCGAGACCGCGAGCACGACGCCACCACGATACTGAAGATGCCTGATGACATCCTCATAGAATCCCTCGGCGAAGTCAGCCATCCTGTAGAACGCCTCGCGAAAAGAGTGACCATGCCTATGCGAGACATACAACGCGAGAATGACAACGACACCAATGAGCACCATAGGAGAATCCACCGCAATCGCCATCCACTCCACAAGCAAACCGAAGACCGCCAGATAGAATGCGAAAAGGATCAACGACACAACGACGAATCGCCTGATCACATCATCGAAAGCTCTTCGCGGACCTGGAGACACCATGATTGTCACCGTGCTCGGATGCCTGAACTGGAAACGGAACGCCACAACGCACGCGATGAGCACAAGGGCGGCGGAACCCGCCACAAAAGAAATCATCTCAAGCCAACCCCTATACTGGCTCACCAGCGTGAAGAATCCGGAGAGCATCGACGACTCACCTGACAACTCCTGCGAGAAGAACTCGAGCAGACTCTTTAAAGAGAGCAAGAAGTACGATAGCACGATCGCGACGTCAATCGAAGGCGCCTTGCGCCCGAAGAATATCCTCGTCAGACTGGACTTGTAGAGCAGGAACCCTAAGACTGTGAATCCCACAATCTTGTCGACGTACTCAAGGACAGGATGGGAAAGATCCACTGACTCCAGAAGGTCGAGGAGGATGAAGAACGCGACGAGCACATACTCCACGCGAACACCCACCCCCTTGATTCCGCCTCCACCCATCAATGGCACAACGGCACCCTTACTTTTTAAATGTTGCTTCGCAGCAGGGCAAGTAGAATACTCTTCGCAAAGCGTCGCTGGCCCGCTCGCATCCTCTCTTGTCGTTGATCGCTGACCTTCCCCGTAGGAGGCAAGTCCCCCTTGTCAGCGTGCTTCTACATTCGACGATGCTCGCCCCTAAGGGCAGCAAAGGAGCATTCTACTTACCCCTCGCAGCATCAGAGCCGCACGACATGAACCCGATGCGAACCGCAGCAACAAACTATATAAAGAGAACAAGGCCGGAATGACCTATGCGTCGCGACCTGCTCCAAACGCTCATCATCATGGCAGTCTGGGTGTTGCTTTCTCAACCCTGCTCAGCCCTAAGGACAACGATGACGACTGAAGCGGGAAGCAGCGCGATCCTGACCGTGCCCGAGATCCCAAGAACAGGCACCACCACAGCCACCCTCCAATACTACCCCCTCAACGCGCTTGTGAACACCGTCAGCATCAAGGCATCCTGGGGCGAACAGCAACTGCTGGACTCATCATGGCCAACAGACGACATCCCCTCGTCCATCGAGCTGAAGATACAAGCCGACCAGGAAAGCACCAGCGACCTCACCATAACCATCACGGAAACGACGGACACACAAGAATACATCACAGAGACCAGCGTGCCCGTCCGCATCTACGCAGACACATTCAGGCTCGACACCCACGACATCTACGGCACCATCGTCAAAGGAAGCACGCAAGGGACGATCGATGACCTGAGCATCTACGAGCCGATAGCATACCAGGACAAGGTAGACTATGAAGTCACACGCAGCATCGCCAACCAAGTCAAATGCGCCATCATCCACGACACCGTGCTCGCCCTAGATGCAGGCGCAGGATTCAGCGGAGAGGCCGCCTGCACCATCAAAGCAACGTTGGAGGGAGAGAGCCAGTATATCACCTACCACATCTTCGTCGGAACGGACGCGGACGCATCAGACTACATGGACGCGCACCAAACCACAACGCCAACACAGAATTCCCCGACCCACCAAGATCTCACACGACGATTCACATTCAACACCGCCCGGGACGACGGACAGGAATGGACCTCGGCAGAAGGCACCACCATCCGAGCGACCACTCCCGACACATTCACCCAGGGAGAGGAATCCGCATTCAACCTGCTCGTCACCCTCGACCCCTCACAACCGACAATCATCGAATCACTTTTCATCATCCCTCAAGGCGATGCCGCCGCGTCCAACCCCCCTGTGGAGGTCACCTGCACCCCTGCGCAAAGCAAGCAATGCGACGCCAGCATCACGCTGACGTTCACCAAGGAGATGACGGCAGACATAGCCATCGTCGCGAAACTCGTCGACAAGGCAGACCTCCCAGATACACGCTGGTCAAGCAACGGAATCAACATCACCACCGGCGGACAAGACATCGTACTCACGAGTCTCCTTAGAATCCCTGTCCACACACCTGCGCCAGACCTACCACTTGGAGGCATCGGCATCATCACACCCGACCAGAACGCCGAGGCCGCAATCCTGCTCAACGAAGTCGGACGCGTGACTGACGAATCATTCTTGGAACACGACGAGATCGAGTCCGCACACAAGATCGCAGAGATCTACTCAATCACCAAGGACGCGGATCCCGTCGAGCGCATCAACTCGCAAGGCGACCGCGAGACCCACACACTCATCACCATCACACTCGAGAAGAAGGAAGAAGGAGGATTGTGGCAACGCATCACCCACAAGAAGCACACCGCCACCGCAATCCGCGTCTACGAGCACATCCCCAAGACGATCGCCGGAGACATCTCAGAAATCAGCGTCGACCATGAGGCCAACGACCAGATGGGCGCGACATTCCAAATCATCAACGCGGATCCGCTGGTCGTGTGGCACTTCGACAACCCGCCGTCTGAGGCGAACATCAAATACGAAGTCAACGGCGAGGCGAGCCAGACGTCCACGAACACATACATGACCGGAGACGTCAAGACAAGCCTGCCAAGCATCCTGTGGGGACTGCTCCTCATCCCCCTGGTGGCAGG
>JBDRLR010000111.1:0-4957 GCA_043812855.1 Nanobdellota archaeon
ACGAGAGACATGCCGCGCTCGCGAGCGACATCACGAGCCATCTGACCGACATAGTATCTGTTGAACTTGAACTGCTTGGCGATGCGCTTGGCGATCGATGACTTGCCAGAACCAGGAGTGCCGCCGATGGTGATGATCATGGTGGCGGCAAGCGAGCAGTGCATAAAAGCATTGCGGTCAGGGCTTTCGCAGAAGCTCAGATGCTGCCAATGACTTCGAGGTGAGCGGCACGAGATGATACTTCCCCTTTCTCCAGAACGCCTTGTGGACTTTGGCACCCTTGCGCGACACAATCTCCTCGAAACTTCCGTCGACGCACACCAAGGCTGCACACTCCTCGATCGCGATGCCGACCCCTTTGGTCGTGCGCATATCATTCTTGAGTCCCTTGGGCCTGTTCTTCTCGGTGTCGAAGTGAGGACATGCGAAGGCATCGATCAGACCAAGACCACGCACCTTGATGAGCGCCTTGCTCTTGCCGCTATACTTGCGAGAATCGCTGTTGCCCTGGCGGAACCAGCAGATGGCCCCCGCGCTCAGCCCCGACATGACACATCCGCGCCTCGCTGCCGCGACGAGCAGGCGGTCAACTCCAAGGCGACGCCACAGATTCATCATCCTGAGGGTGTTGCCTCCACCGACATAGATGATGTCAGCGGACGCGATCAGACTACGGATTGTCGAGACGCTCGGCCGACTCCTGAGCAGGCACAACGTCTCGACACGGCAACCAAGCTTCGCGAAGTGACGCGTGATCAAGAACGCGTATCGCTCATCGTCGCCGCTGGCGGTCGGGATGAAGAGCAGCCTTGGTCGGCGCTTGCCAGACAAGGCGACGATGCGTCGATCGATGGCAGTGGTCTCACCTTTCTTGCCATGCCTGCTTATGCCCCCTCCACCGATGGCGACAATCTTCATGGGACCGACAACACGCCACCGCTATCTAAATGTTTCGGGCAGAACATTTAAAATCGGAAGGAGATACTCTACATCATGATCAGCGACGTCATCAGAACCGTCCTTGTGGTCCTAACAATCATCGCGCAAGCGCTCATCGTGCTAGCACTTATCGCCTACGCTACGAAGAGATGGAACAACCACGCGAGGCGATCCGTCAGCTTCTGCCGACGACGAGCCGCTCCGCTCGCGTTCATCGTCGCCCTGACGAGCTTTCTTGGCAGCATGTCACTCTCACAGATCCTCGGCTGGCAACCCTGCACCCTGTGCTGGTACCAACGCATCGCCATGTTCCCCCAAGCGATCATCCTTGGGAGCGCGCTCATGACGCGGGAAAAGAAGTGGCACCTCTCGACAGCGGCCCTGAGCATCATCGGCATCCTCATCAGCGGATACCACTGGGCCACCCAGATGCTAGAAGCGAACGTGCCATGCTCGGCCAGCGGGCCATCATGCGCCGCACGTTACATCTTCAGCACGTCCTACATCACCATACCATTCATGGCGATGTGCGCATTCACGCTCATCCTCCTCATCTCGATCAACGCACGAGCGCGATCCTAGATCCAGCGACGACGCTTGAAGAAGACGACCATACCAGTCATGACCGTCACGATGATCACCCAGAAGGTGGGATAGGCCCACCGCTTCGACAACTCAGGCATGTACTGGAAATTCATGCCATACACCCCCGCGATGAAGCTGAGCGGGATGAAGATCGTCGCAATCATGGTCAGGACCTTCATGACCTCATTCATCTTGTTGCTCACGCTCGTCAGATAGGTATCTAGCAAGCCGTTGACCAACTCCCTCAATGCATCATAGGTGTCCATGACCCTCCTTGAATGATCATAGACGTCCGCGAAATATATCAGCGTCGGCTTGGCGATGAGCTTGGTCTCGATCCGCGGGATGCCTCGCAGGGCTTCAGTGATCGGAGAGATCGAACTTCGTAGATGGATCATCTCGCTCTTGAGCTGATTGATATGCTGAGCCGTCTGAGGCGTCGGGTCATCGAGCAGCTCCGCGTCCATCTCATCGATACGCTCTCCGAGCCAATCGAAGACGAACATGTAATGATCGATGACCGCGTCGATGACACTGTACAGCAAGTAGTCGCTGCCGAGCTTGCGGATCTTGCCCTTGCCTTGACGGATTCGTTCCCTGATGGGATCGAACATGTCACCGTTCATCTCCTGGAACGAGATGACAAACTTGGAGGAGAGGATGAAACTGATCTGCTCAGAATGCAGATGATTATCCTTGATGTACAGCATCCGAAGGACCGCGAAGATGTAGGCATCATGGTTCTCGAACTTGGGGCGCTGCGACGTGTTCAGGATGTCCTCGAGGACCAAAGGATGGATGTCGAAGGCCTTTCCGATATCATCAATGATCTTGGAATCGTGAAGGCCATCCACATTGATCCAAGAGACGCTCGGCGTATCCTTGTACTGGGCGCAATCGCTGACCTGCTGGATGACCTTCTCCTCGAACTTGTCATTCTTGTAGTCGAGAACGGTAATCGTCACAGGTTCAGGTTCCTTTGGACCCGTATAGATGAGGGAACCAGGGGCTGAGCCAGGCTTCTTCAGCTTGATATCCGGCCAGACGAATTTACCATTGAGACTCATGCTCAGTCCGTTGCGCGCGGCTATAAATGCTTTTTCTTTTGGCAGAAGAGACGAACATCTCGTCAGAACTACCCCTTCCCGTCCTTACGGGCGAGCGTCAACTGATGCCGTGCCGTACGCGCCGAAATCATGTTCAAGTGGGTCGGCGTGCCCGTATGGCGCAACCCCCACGGACGACACACTTCCGTCCTTGTTGACGCTCGCCCGTAAGGGCAGCAGACCTTACTTTCTACTTACCCCTGTCGCAGGTAAACTTTATAAACGCCCAACGCCGCACAAGCCTATGCGCATCCTTCCGCTCGCCATCCTCATAATCACCCTGTGCGGCTGCAGCTACGTCACCTGTGTGGATGGCTCAGGAATCTCCAAAGAGGAGAGCCGCGGCGTCGCGCCATTCGAGAACGTCGTGCTCGCAGGCAACGGAGACATCATCCTCAGCAACGGGGATGAGGCGGCGCTGACGCTCGTCGCCGACTCGAACATCCTGCCTCACCTGCGCAGCGACGTCATCGACAATACACTCACCATCTACTCCACGCGATGCATCCACCCACGCACGGCGCTGGTCGCGTACGTGACCGCGCCGGTCATCCACGCAGCGACCCTTGCCGGCCAAGGAAACATCACGTCCAACGATACACTCAACTCATCTGACCTCACCGTCACGGTGAGCGGATCAGGAGACATCGCCATCAATGTGACCGCCGACGCGCTGATCAGCCGCATCACAGGCTCAGGAAACGCCCGCATCACCGGAGTCGCAATCTGCCACAACTCCATCATCGCAGGCAGCGGAACGCTCGACGCAGGGACACTGAATACCACGAACACGAGCATCGTCGTGACTGGAAGCGGAACCGCCAACGTCACCGCGACCGACTACCTCAGCGTCAAGATCAGCGGAAGCGGCGAAGTGCTGTACTCAGGCACACCACGCGTGAGCCAGACCATCACAGGGACAGGAAGCGTGACGGCACGCTGAACCGACGCCAAGTTTAAATAGAAACGCGGCTTGCCAGCCTGATGGACACGATTCCCGTCGCCGGCTGCGTCATCATCAAGAACAACTGCATCCTGCTTCTCAAGAAGAAACGCACCGGCAAGTACGAGCTGCCCGGCGGTAAGGTCGAGGCAGGAGAGGACTTCGACGACGCCGCGAAGCGCGAAGTCAAGGAAGAGACAGGATGCGACGTGCTGATCGTCAAGACCCTGCCGACCGTGACGTTCCTGAACGGCGAGAAGACGATTGAGAGCCACCGATTCTACGGGATCCTGCCCGCACGAAGCGACCCGAAAATCATGGAACCAGAGGAATTCAGCGAAGTACGCTGGGTGCCCTACGACGAGCTCGAATTCATACCCCTGGCGCCGAATCTTGCGGACATCTCGACTCTGGTGACCACCATCGGGAAGAAGTGAAGGCATCCAGAATCATCTTGACATCGCATCGCGAACCGCGCGCAAGAAGCACACATCCCTCTGCTGAATGAACTTGCCCTCATAATCCTGAGGCTTGTCACCCTCCAAGGCAGCAATCGCCTCCGCCAAAGGCAACCAGATGAGGCGAAAACCGCTTCGCGCCTCCTCCTCCGTGAATCGCGGACTTCCCTTCGATAGGACTCTTCCCACATAGCAGTAGGACACCTGCTTGAGACTCCATCGAGAGCGAAACTCGACAATCAAACCCACCTCTCCTTTGATATGAATCTCACTGCCGACCTCTTCCCGCACTTCCCTGATGAGCGCAGCGAGCCTGCCCTCCTGCCCCTCGATGCCGCCACCAGGCAACTTGTGATACTTGTGCCTCGCGACAAAAAGCAGCGGAACCAACCCTGCGTCATCAAAGAGCACCGCCCTTGAGGCTTCCCTGAACTTCAGACCAGACTCATCACTTGGCAAGTCAGCATCCTTAATCTCCTTGAGTAGTCTCATGCAAACCACATATCCACCACGACCCGGACTACTTATTTGTTTGGATTCTCGACCCCACCTTCCCCACGCCAGCCCAACAACAAACTACTTAAATGAAGGCAAACCGCCTCTGTTCACCATCGACAAAATGAGCCCGCTTGTTTTCTCGATACATAGGTGATAGCAATGGGTGTAAAGAAAGGAGATACCGTCAAAGTCCACTACAGAGGAACACTCGATGACGGCACCGTCTTCGACAGCTCACGATCACGCGAGCCGCTGGAATTCGAAGTCGGAGCCGGACAGATGATCAAAGGATTCGACCAAGGCGTGCTCGGCATGGAAGCAGGACAGAAGAAAGACATCACGCTGGCACCCGCAGACTCCTACGGCGACCCGAACCCGCAGATGGTCCAGACCGTTCCCAAGGACAAGATCCCCGCTGCCGACCTCAA
>JBDRLR010000112.1:0-2560 GCA_043812855.1 Nanobdellota archaeon
GCCGATGAGCTCGTTTCCGATGAGGATGCCTACGTCGATGTCGCTGGACTGCACGAATTCGCGGGTCACGTCGGGGACGTTGGCGCGTCCGATGAAGAGGACGGGGTCTGTCCCGTCCATGATTCCCGCCTCGATGAATTCGCCATTAGTCATCAGGGTCTGCTTTCGAGGTCGGATCTTGAGGTATTCCTTTGTGATGGCGACGTTGTCTTCGAATCGGTCTCCGTTGAATATGATCTCCGCGTCGTACTTTGCCAGCTCAGTCTTGACTTCTCTATCGACCTGTCCGTAGATGATCATGCGGTCGACCCCTTGACCGTCGAGGAAGTCGACGATCCGGTTGATGTTGTTCCGATCTGCGAAGAGCACATATGATCCCGATATCGCCGCGTATGGCGCAACAGAGATCGCGTTGTATCCGTACGATCCGTCCAGGATGACGAAGTTGTGGATGTCCGGCAGCCGTTGCGCAAGCTGCAGGTTGACATCGTTTAGCACGATCTCTTCGACGTCGGCGAATCCTCTGCCTCTGATGATCTGCTCATATCCCACGACGAATCGGTTCTGGCTGCTCGTTATGGCCAGGACATCGCGCTCCCGCGGGATGGAGAAGAGGATGATCGTCGAATGCTTCGAACTCGTCAGGAAGTTGGATGCGTACCCTTCGAGATTGGCGTAGAGCACCGATGAGTAGACATCTTTCCAGTCTGCGCTGTTGGCGATGACATGGGTCTGAGCGGACGCTTGGCCTGCGGACAGGATCGCTGCGAGCGACAATACGAAGATGAGCGCATAACGTGTCGTGACCATTCCACTCCCGGATGGCCGTTGAACGTCGTCGGTATATAAACCTTGCGCTTGCTCTTTCAACCGAGAAGTTCAGCGAAGGAGAAGTCACGATGCGCGTCTTCAACCATGTGTATGTAGTCTTTATTTGTCATGGTGACCTCTAATCATTGTTCCTATGGCGCGATGGCGTCGAAAACCACGGTGCCGTTGCACTTGCCGAATGGGTTTGGAGGGACCTGAAGTGCCCAGTACGTCATGTTGAAGGCGTCTCCGTCCGGATACGATTTCTTGTCGACGGTCAGATCCGTGATGAGTGCTGGCGCGTTCCTCAGTTCGGTCATCGACGCCCAGGGGGTTCCGATGTCCGTGCTGTAGCGTTCCCAGCTCAGGCTGATATTGGTGCCTTGGGGACACACGAATGACCAGTTGCCGCCAGTGGCATTATTGGTCGTCCCGCCATACCCGTACACGGTCAGGTTCAGCGGCTGGTTGCCGAAGTTCGTCACGTTTGCGTTCTTCGTGGCGCTGGTGTCGCCGACGGCAAGGTTGCCATAGTCGATCAGGTCAGTGATGTTCACGGCCCACAATGGATATATGGATATGTTGCCGGACCCGTTGGCCTTGAATGCGTATTCATCCTCGACGAATCCCGTGCAGTTCCATGAGCCGTTGTATGCGTGGTATTGCACGTTGAATGTGCACGCGACCCAGTATGTATATTCCAACGCGTTGATGGTGCCGTTGGCGTCGCACGATGTGTTGGAGTAGTGATTATCGTCGTCGTCCGCGTCGAGGTGTGTTCCGTTGGATCGGAAGAATGTCCCGTTGATCCTTGCAAGGTCGACCAGTCCGTTGTATTCAAGGATAGAGAGGTTGCATGTGACTGCATAGGTGCTTCCTTCTGAAAGGTTGATGGTCGCGTTGTTGTTGATTGTGACGTTAAGGATGATTGGGGCTGCGTTCGTGACGTTCACCGTAGTGTTGACTTTGGTCGTGTCGTACGCTATCGACCAGCCCAGATGCATGACTGAGGCCATCACGAATAGGGCCGCTGCGAGAATCCCTAGGTTATAGCTTTTGTTTCTCATGTTCATCCTCATACGATTTCCGCGAAAAAGTAATAGGTTGTTGGCGTCGAGCTTGTCCCGTTCTCGGCTACGATGAGCTGGAAGTCGTGGGTGATGTTGTTGAATGCGTATTCGTCGTTGTTGATCTTGGCCATGTAGATGAGATGGTCTGCGTCGTCGCTAAGCAATACTTCCTGCCAGGTCGCTATGTTTGTGGGCGTCTGTTTGGTATCGTTCACCCAAAGCGCTTGGGATGGACAGGTGTCCTGCGTGATGGTAGTCGTTCCGATCTGTATCGTGGAATGATTCGTCGCGTTGAATGTGCCGTTCACGTTGTCGGAGGAGATGGTGGTGTAGCCGAAGAATGTGTTTTCGGTCGCGACCACGGTTGCGTTGACGCATTTGAGCTGGCCGAAGTTCAGGCTGCTATTTCTGGACACCAGGATCTCTCCTTGGGTGACTGACACTTCCCAGTTGAAGATCGTGCTGTTGGATGAGTCATCCAACGTGAGCGCTCCAGTGATATTTCCTACGTATGCTTTCCAGTTGCTGTTCTGCTGCAGCGTGTTGAGGTTGACGGTGTAGATGTATCCGCCCTGATCTTGCCTGCTCCCTGGTCCTGTTCCATTGCTCGTCGTGTTGAACTGGTACGATACGGTGGCTCCTGCAGGGTCAGCAATCGCGTTGCGTATGGTGAGCGAGAA
>JBDRLR010000113.1:0-4075 GCA_043812855.1 Nanobdellota archaeon
GCCTTTTGTGCACTAGTGTGTGAGAGAGAAAGACGCACACCCGACCCACAATGGTAATCCTCTTCGACCAGTACAACTTGCCGGAAAACGTGTATGAGATTATTTTCGCCACCAAGCAACAGGTCATTGTCGGAAAGCTGCTCATCGAGGAGATGAAGCTAAAGGATGGCGAGATGGGAAAGACCGAGATGTCGCTTTTCGCCACAGCCCTGCATGAGGGCAGGCTGGTGGATCAGCAGGACGATTCATCACCCATCAAGAAGAAGAGGATGGAGCTCTCATACAACAAGAGGCAGTTCTACGACCGCATACTCACCCCGATGAAGACGATGGGCCTCATCGATTATGACATGTACAAGAAGACGTACAAGATAAGCGAGAAGTTCAATAAGAACATGATGCGGATCGGCCTGATGTGGCTCCAGGAGCTCAGAAGGCCTGCGCTGCACCTCAACATCAAGAGATGATATTCACAGACGGCTCCCTTGCTCGAAATCTCCAACCCACCCTCCCCCAAAGACCATGGGGAGCCGTCTTTTTCTTCTTCCTCAGCTGACCGCCTTGGGACCCTGAATGCTGATGCTTGACGAGAATACTAATGCATATTGCCGTGCTGGGTATGATGGCCGCCGTGCCGCCGTTTCTTCTTGCGTCGTACGGCGAGCAGGAAAAGGATGAGCAGGATGATGACCACGATCACGAGCGCGTACGTCACGTAGTCGATGCCTTTCTCCTTGAAGGCGAACTCGCGCTCCTTGGCCTTGATGAGGATGTTCTCGCGCTCGCCGTAGATGCCTCGCACCAGGATGTTGGCGTTGTTCTCGATGTCGAGGTCATCGAGTTCGACGAGGACAGGGATCCATTTGGATTTGCCTTTGCTGATCTTGGTGATCTTCTCTGAGCCGAACGTCAAGGTCTCTCCGTTCACCCACAAATCGAGCAGCTCGACGTCGACGTAGGCGTCCGCCGCTCCGACGTTCGTTATCTTGGCTTCGAAACGCTGACGGCCTTTGTTGTATACCAGATCGTCTATCTCGATGTCCGCTTCGTCTAGGATGTTGATGAGCTGGACATCCAGCGTCTTCTCGGCGGTCAGCTCGAGGGACTTGGGTGATTCGCCGAAGATGGTGAACACGTATGCTGACAGTAATCTTCCCTGCAGGGACGGCAGGTCTCCGCCTTCAGACGTGGTCGTGTATACGACCGTCTTGTAGTTTCCTGCGTCGATGAACAGGGGTTCCTCGTCTCCCACGACGAACGTGCCGTCCTCGCTGGTGAGCGTCGCGGTGCTCTTGAAGTACGTCGCGACGTCAGCGAGGTTCTGGTACGTGACCTCAAGGGATCCTGTGCCCTGGTTGTAGGCGACTGAGTAGATGTTGAGGTTGAGGCTGTAGACTGGCAGGGCGAATCGGTCGAGGTCCTCGACGGGCGCGATGCTTCCTGAGGGGGGCGTGCGCCTTGGGCGAACTTGACGAAGACGCTGATGCCGACCTGCCGTCTGATGAACGTCGCGGTGCCGATGAGCTCGTTTCCGATGAGGATGCCTACGTCGATGTCGCTGGACTGCACGAATTCGCGGGTCACGTCGGGGACGTTGGCGCGTCCGATGAAGAGGACGGGGTCTGTCCCGTCCATGATTCCCGCTTCGATGAATTCGCCATTCGTCATCAGGGTCTGCTTTCGAGGTCGGATCTTGAGGTATTCCTTCGTGATGGCGACGTTGTCTTCGAATCGGTCTCCGTTGAATATGGTCTCAGGATCGTATTTGGCAAGCTCAGTCTTGACTTCTCTGTCGACCTGACCGTAGATGATCATGCGGTCGACTCCTTGACCGTCGAGGAAGTCCACGATCCGGTTGATGTTGTTCCTGTCTGCGAAGAGCACATATGATTCCGATATCGCCGCGTATGGCGCGACAGAGATCGCGTTGTATCCGTACGATCCGTCCAGGATGACGAAGTTGTGGATGTCCGGCAGCCGTTGCGCAAGCTGGAGGTTGACGTCGTTTAGCACGATCTCTTCGACGTCTGCGAATCCTCTGCCTCTGATGATCTGCTCATATCCCACGACGAATCGGTTCTGGCTGCTCGTTATGGCAAGGACGTCGCGCTCTCGCGGGATGGAGAAGAGGATGATGGTCGAATGCTTCGAGCTCGTCAGGAAGTTGGATGCGTAGCCTTCCAGATTGGCGTAGAGCACCGATGAGTAGACATCTTTCCAGTCTGCGCTGTTGGCGATGACATGGGTCTGAGCGGACGCCTGGCCTGCGGACAGGATCGCTGCGAGCGACAATACGAAGATGAGCGCATAACGTGTCGTGACCATTCCACTCCCGGATGGCCGTTGAACGTCGTCGGTATATAAACCTTGCGCTTGCTCTTTCAGCCGAGAAGTTCAGCAAAGAAGAAGTCACGATGCGCGTCTTCAACCGTATTTATGTAGTCCTTATTTGTCATGGTGACCCCTAATCGTTGTCATTATGGCGCGAGGGCGTCGAAAACCACCGTGCCGTTGCATTTGCCGAATGGGTTGGGCGGTACCTGCAGCGTCCAGTATGTCATGTTGATGGCGTCGCCGCCGGGAGTCGATTTCTTGTCGACCGTAAGATCAGTAATGAGCTTCGGCGCATTCGTCAGCTCAGTCATGGATGCCCAGGGGGTTCCGATGTCCGTGCTGTATCGCTCCCAGCTCAGACTGATGTTGGTGCCTTGCGGGCAGACGAATGACCAGTTGCCGCCGGATGCGTTGCTGGTCGTCCCGCCGTATCCGTACACGGTCAGGTTCAGCGGCTGGTTGCCGAAGTTCGTGACGTTGGCGTTCTGCGTCGCGCTGGTCTCGCCGACGGCGAGGTTGCCATAGTCTATCAGGTCCGTGATGTTCACCGCCCACAAGGGATATATGGATATGTTGCCGGACCCGTTGGCCTTGAATGCGTATTCATCCTCGACGAATCCCGTGCAGTTCCATGAGCCGTTGTACGCGTGGTATTGCACGTTGAATGTGCAAGCGACCCAATAGGTGTATTCGATCGCACTGATGGTGCCGTTGGCGTCGCACGATGTGTTGGAGTAGTGATTATCGTCGTCGTCCGCGTCGAGGTGTGTTCCGTTGGATCGGAAGAAAGTCCCGTTGATCCTTGCAAGGTCGACCAGTCCGTTGTACTCGAGGATCGAGAGATTGCACGTGACCTTGTACGCGCCCCCTTCGGAGAGATTGATGGTCGCGTTGTTGTTGATGGTGACGTTGAGGATTGCGGGAGCCGCGTTCGTGACATTCACCGTCGTGTTGACCTTGGTCGTGTCATACGCTATCGACCAGCCAAGATGCATGACTGAGGCCATCACGAATAGGGCCGCTGCGAGGATCCCCAGGTTATAGCTTCTGTTCTTCATGTTCATCCTCATACGATCTCCGCGAAAAAGTAATACGTCGTCGGCGTCGAGCTTGTCCCGTTCTCGGCGACGATGAGCTGGAAGTCGTGGGTGATGTTGTTGAACGCGTATTCGTCATTGTTGATCTTGGCCATGTAGATGAGATGGTCTGCGTCGTCGCCGAGCAATACTTCCTGCCAGAGCGCGATGTTTGTGGGTGTCTGTTTGGTGTCATTCACCCAGAGCGCTTGGGATGGACAGGTGTCTTGGGTGATGGTCGTCGTTCCGATCTGTATCGTGGAATGGTTCGTCGCGTTGAACGTGCCGTTCACGTTGTCGGAGGAGATTGTGTTGTAGCCGAAGAATGTGTTTTCGGACGCGACCACGGTTGCGTTGACGCACTTGAGCTGCCCGAAGTTGAGGCTGCTGTTTCGGGAGACGAGGATCTCTCCTTGGGTGACTGAAATTTCCCAGTTGAAGATCGTGCTGTTCGAAGCGTCATCCAACGTGAGCGCGCCAGTGATATTTCCTACATATGCTTTCCAGTTGCTGTTCTGCTGGATCGTGTTGAGGTTGACGGTGTAGATGTATCCGCCCTGATCTTGCCTGCTCCCTGGTCCTGTTCCATTGCTCGTCGTGTTGAACTGGTACGATACGGTGGCTCCTGCAGGGTCAGCAATCGCGTTGCGTATGGTGAGCGAGAA
>JBDRLR010000114.1:0-13820 GCA_043812855.1 Nanobdellota archaeon
TGTTCTGCGTTTCGTTGTTCATGTTCGCTCGCGTCGTCAAGTTCCACATGGTCATCCTGGACAAGCGATGCTGCCATGCGGTGAAATTGAGTCTGAGGCAGAAATATGTATCCCATCGGTCGTTCACTCAGGATGACACAAGGGTCTCAGCATGTTTCGATGAGACTGCTCAAGACAGGACTGTCCGGCTTGGCGGCGGTCCCGACATGCGGGTCCTCAAGCTTGTCTTCTCGCCGCGACGTGGACGTAGGTTCACGTTGACGTTTCAAGGTCACATTCCTGGCAGGATGGAGACGAACCTCGCCCCTGACCTGTCTCGTCTTGACCGTTTCTTCGAGGGATGGCCTGGAAATGCTAGGATTTCCACGGATTGAGCAGGGCAACATTTAAGAGTCCTCACATCATCCCCCACCCATGCCTTTTTCCAAAGCGTTCCCAAGGACGGTCGATGGCTCGAACTATCCGAGGTGGGAAGAAGTCTTTCTCACCGAGGCTGAGGAGTCGCAGATGGAGGCCAATACGCGCTCCATCAATATCGACATGATCAAGGAGTGCATCCAGGACGCCAAGGACATCCTCAAGGATGAGAATCTCAAGGATTTCCAGACGAATGTCATCCAGCTCGCCATCGCCTTGTTCGAGAAGCGCGCCTCGCACGTCGTCTATGCCAAGGAGGAGAAGGCCAAGGAGAAGTTCGATGCCCAAGGTGGCCGTCAGGGGCATAAGTAGGTCGACGTGATCGGCGCGGTCATCTGGGATATGGATGGGTGTCAGTCGGACACCCAAGGGTTGCATGCGCAGGTCGAGTCGCAGCTTCTTGCTCGTTTCGGTGTGCGTCTGTCGCCGGATGAGATCAGCGCAAAGTATGCTGGCGTCCGAACCAGGGATTTCTTCGTTGATTTGTTGACTGCGACGGGTGTGTCGTTCGATATCGACGCTTTGATGGCTGAGAAGTGGGTGCAAATGGAAAGGCTGGCGAACAGGGGTGTTCGCGCAGTTCCTGGCGCCTTCGAATTGACGCAGGCCCTCAACAAACTAGGGGTTCCTCAGGCGGTCGCGTCGGCGTCGGACACCAAGTATGTGGAGGTGGTGCTCAGGTCCATCGGCACCTATCGCTTCTTCACAGCAGTTGTGGGTGGTGACCAGGTGAGGCAGGGCAAGCCTTCGCCTGAGTCCTTCTTGCTTGCGGCTGCAAGGTTGGGTGTGCCTGCCGCGCGTTGCGTCGTCATCGAGGATGGAGGTAGCGGCGTTCTGGCAGCCGAGGCTGCAGGGATGGCGTGCGTGGGTATTCGCGGTCATGACGTTCGCATTGAGAGGGCGGATGTGGTCATCGATGATCTTAGAAGTGTCTTAGCGTCCCGGATTGTGTCCTTGCGTTAGTACTTGTAGAATCCTTGTCCGCTCTTCTTGCCGAATTGCTTGGCGCGTACGAGTTTCGCGATGCCAGCCGCGGGTTTGAAGCACTTGTCTTTGGTCGCGGCGAACATGTTGGTCAGTACGGCGTGGATGTAGTCAAGTCCGATGTCGTCGGCAAGAGCGAGGGGTCCTTGGGGCAGGCCCATGCCGATGCGCATGACTGAGTCCACACTCTCCGCTGTGGCCATCTTCTTGTCGATCATGTTGGCGGCTTCGTTGATGATGCCGAAGACGAGGCGGTTGTAGATGAAGCCAGGGATGTCTGTGGCCATGATGACCTCTTGTTTGAGGTGGGCGCAGAATTCCTGGACTTTCTTGAGCGTGGCAGGGGATGTCTTCCGTCCAGGGATGATTTCGACGACGCTGATCTCGGTTGGCCGATGCGTGAAATGGAGTCCGATGATGCGTTGTGGTTTCTTGGCTGCCGAGGCGATCTTGTTGATGGAGAGCGATGACGTGCCGGTGACGATGATGCCGCTGGGCGATGCCTTGTCGACCAGTTTGATGACTCGTTTCTTGAGTTCCAGGTCTTCGGGCAGGAACTCCAGGATGATGCTGCAGTCAGCGAGGTCGCCATAGTCTGTGCTCGTCTTGATGTTCTGCAGCAGGATGTCCTTTTCGTAGTTGGTCATCTCTCCCGCCGCGACGAGCCTGTGGAGGTCCTTGTGGATGATCTCGACGGCAAGAAGAAGGGCCCTGCTGTCGATGTCGACCAGTCGGACGCGCAGGCCACTCTTCGCGACCATTTTGGCGATTGCGCGACCGGTGAATCCTGCTCCGACGATGCCTATTTCCATGGACGGGGGGTTAGTGGGGTGTATATTTATATTTTCCCTAGCCAAAAAACATATCTTTTTATGAGTACCTATTGTGTAAGGACGAATAGACACCTTCTGGTTCTAGCGTGCCAGGGACCTGATCTTCTTGCGCAGCGCAAGGTCCAGGAAGCATCGCGCGAAGCGTTCACGCTCGTCTGCGAAGTCGACCAGGTCATGCACGTACTTGCGCATGGTGCGCGAGAAGAGCAGTTGCTCGGCTTCAAGCCATGCGTTGTTCTTGTCCACCAAGGAATCCACGAGGCCCATCTGGAAGGCGTCATACGCCTTGATACGTTTGCCGCTGCTGATCATCGTTCCGGCTAGTTCCTTTCCGACGATCTTGGGCAGGATGATACTGCCTCCAAAGCAAGGAGTCACGCCAGTGTTCGGCAGGGTTGGTGAAAACACGGCATCGGTGGTGGCAAGGCGGGTGTCGCAGGCCAGAGCCAACTCGCATCCGCCTCCGATTGCGTTGCCGCTGATGATGGCGATGACGGGTCGGTCGATCCTGCTCAGCACGGAGAAGACCTCATGACCGGTCTGGCTGAACTGCTTTGCCTTCTGGTATGTCATGCGGCTCAGCTCGCGCGGATCGAATCCGTAGGAGAAATGCTTCTTTCCTGTGATGATGATGCCTTCGATCTCATCGTCGTACAGGACGCTTTCGAAGGCGCATTTGAGTTCTTCGAGGACCTGGGCGGTAAGATAGTTCCGCGCAGGGTTATTGAGTGTGACAGAAGCGATGCCCTCTTTCTTCTTGAAAATGATATTCTTGTATCTCACCGTCAGCCCCTCCCGAAACAGATGATGGGATAGGGTATACCTACTATATATAATTTTCCTTATGGAACATTTTTCGGACCCCCTGACTTGGCGTAGTCGCTTACGATGGTTCTCGTTGATGAGAATGTGTGCGCGCTGTTCGTGCTGGCGCCGGCATAGTGTCCGGTGATCGCGCTACGGATGGGTATCTGCGGTTCGATGTCGCTGCTTCGCGTGTTGATGTGTATGCAAGGCGACTCCAATGACACACGCATCTCGTCGATGGTACTCTGGTCGTGTGTGTAGACACAGGTGACCATGCCGCTCTCGGGAGTGTTGGCGATCTTGATGGCTTGGCTTGTCTTCTCGAATCCCAAGATGCACAGGACTGGCCCGCAAAGGTATTGCGAGAGCACTGATGCTTCGGCCTTCACGGAGAGGATGACGACGTCGTGGTAGAATCCTGTCTTGAGGTTCGGTTTCTTGATGACTTGCATGCCTTCGTACAGGACGTCGGCTCCATCCTTCTTTCGGGCGGTCGCGATGGTCTCTTTGAGCTTCTTGTAGTGGTCCTCGTCGATGAGAGGGCCGATATGGCTGTGGGAGTCGAGGGAAGGTCCCAGTTGCAGTCCGTCGACTGCCGACCTGAGCTTGGTGATGAATGCGTCCTTGACGCTCTCGTGCACGAGAATCTTTGGCGTGGAGAGGTTGCTCTGTCCTGACATGTGCAGGCATGAGGCCAACAGGTCAGGCATGATCGCGTCGATGTCGGCGTCTGGACAGATGATGGTCGAGCCGTTGCGGTTGTTCTCGACATAGCAGTTCTTGGCGTGCCGCGCGCAGTATTCTGCGATGTCGATGCCGAGCCGCTCATCGCCTGCGTGGCATACGCCGCGCACCAGAGGATGTGCCATCAGCGATCGGGCCACGTCGTCTGCGCCGTGGATGAGGTTGACTGCGCCTTGCGGAAAGCCCGTCGCGCTGAAGATTTCGACGAATCGCGCGGTGGTGCACGGCACGTGCTCGCTCGACTTGACGACTGCGGTGTTGCCGTACGCGAGCGCTCCCAGGAGAGTGCGCACCAAGGTGAGCAGCGGGTCGTTCCATGAGGGGATGATAGCGAAGACGCCGATGGGCGACACTTGTTGGGTGATGTTCCTGTTCGTGGAGTGGCTGCTGAGTGCGTCGCCGCGGTGGTGGTGCGTCGCGTAGCTTCGCACGTATTCGGCGGCCAGTCGAACGTCCTCGTGGGCTTCGCTTCTGATCTTGCCTGTCTCGCGCGCGAGGAGATCCCCTATCTCTTCTGTCTTTGATTCGGTGTGGTGGGCCAGGTCGATGAGGTACCTGGTGCGAAGGCCCCAAGGCAGCTGTTTCCATGATGAGAATGCTTCGGATGCTGATTCTACTGCGGCTTCGACGTCCTTGCGATTGGACTTGGGGGCGGTACCGACCACATCGCTCGTGTCGGATGGATTGGTGCTCTTGAACGTCCTTTTGGAGATGCTGTCCTTCCAGAGCCCATCGACGAGATTTCTCACGACATCGTCACCTCAGGGCGCGGTGACTTCCTGTTGGGTGACGCCGTTGACTGCGAGGTTGCGATACTCGTACGTGATGTAGTCGTCGGCTAGTCCCTTGTTGTCTTGACCTATCTTGATCTTCAGAGGGATTCCCCAGAAGTTGTCGATCCAGACGTTGTGCAGGTCACCTTCTTTGGTGTACTCGAGTCTGATGCCGTTCCGGCCATCTATCTTCTCAGTGCCTCGTACGTCTGCGTAGGGGATTTCGCCAAGCCAGGCGAAGGGCAGCTTGAAGATGTAGTCAGCGTAGACGACGGTCTTTCCCGTGGCCGCGTCGGGATTCTTCAGGCACAGGGGGTCCTGGCCGAGGCAGTAGCCTTTTGCGGTCTTTGCTTCCATGTCCAGGTAGATGGTGTCGATGTATTTGGTGAGGAGTTCGGAGACTGGCAGCTTGACTCGCATAAGCGTTCCGCGTACGTCGGCGTCGTATCCGTAGCTCGGATTGGGCGGTCCGAAGTAGCTGAATGAGTAGGAGTTGATGTTCTTGCCCTTGGACATCTCGACAACGGCGCGGGCTTCTTCGCTCATGGGCGGAAGGCTCTCATCGGCCGGAGCGTCGTCTATCACGGGCTGCTCTGGAGAGTCGTCGACCGCAGGAGTCTCCGTAGACTGCTCAGGTGAAGTGGGCGGGACGTCTGCGGGTGTCGAGCACTTGGACGCGTCGCTCACTTCTCTGCCGTCGGGGCAGACGTAGCTGGTCGTTGTGCATGCGGTTATGACGACGGCGATGACGAACAAAGCGTAGAGTATGTGTTTCATGGTTGCACCCCTACACAGTAGACCTCGTGCGAGTTTAAAAGTTTTTCCTTACTTCTTCTTGGCGGAGGGTATCCTGAGGCTCTCGAGATGGATCTCCTCAAGAAAGGGCTCCACGCCGTCCTCTGCGGAGATCGGCGCTTGCGTCATGCTGATCATGCTGGAGAGGAACATGATGACGAAGATGATGGTGAATGCTATGCCCCATGGGAGGTTCGCAGGCAGGACCATGAAGAGTGATATGAGGATGCCGATGATGCTCGTCAGCATGAAGTTGCTGTTCAGAGGCACGACCTGGTAGCCGACCGCGTGCAGTTCGGTGGTCTGCTTGTGATCGTGCTGCACACGCACGTGGCCGATGAATGATTCCAGGAAGAGGATGACAAAAAAGAGGCTGAGGAGCCATGCGCTCTCCACATTGTAGTACAGCAGGTAGAACGTGCTATATATGAACCCGATGACGCTGATGATGGTCAGGGTTAGATTGACGTGTCTTCTCATTGCTCACCTCGACTCGCACACCGCGTCGTGGCTTTATATATTTTTCCCTGGCTCGGCGCGGTGGATGTAGTTGTCGACCTGTTTGCGTGCGGCCTCGCGGCGCCGCTGATGCCCTGCAAGGAACGTGTTGAGCTTTTCGATGAGGATGGCCTTGAGTTCTCCGGAGAGAAGTGCGCCGCTCGTGTAGTCCTGGTGTATCTTGGCGAGCTTCTTGTCATCTTCTTCGAAAACACGAAGCCACTGGTAGCTGACATCGACATCAGGGTCGCCTCCTTTCGCGCGATGCTCATCGACGGTCGCCTGTCCGCCAGAGTAGGCATATTTGTTGATCTTCTTCTTGACCGACTTGGCGTCTTCAGTCACTCCGATGTAGCTGTTGGGGTCCGAACTGCTCATCTTGCCTCCACCTAGGCCAGGGAGGAATTTGTGGTAGGTGCTGCTGAGCGGAACGAATTGATGCGAGGGGTATCGTTTTGCCATGTCCCTGGCGATGCGCAGGTGCGGATCTTGATCGATGCCGACAGGTACGACTACCGGTACAGGGCCAAGGAATTCAGGCAGCTGAGGGTGGAGCATATCGCTTGCCTGCAGCAGGCTCGCCACCATCTTGCCAGGAGTGATCTCGCCATAGACTGCGCTGAATTCGTTGAAGGTGGCGTGGCGTGCCAGTAGGTTCTGCAACCGGTAGTATGCGACGCTCTTGAGCGCGTCGCTGCCGCGGTCGCTCTGGAAGTATATGTCCGCGCGCGCGGGATCTATGCCCATTGCCAGGTAGCTTGGGACATACTGTTCGAGCGCGATGCGTCTGCTGTCTTCCAGGGACTGCCCGCGGGCATGATAGGCTTCGACGTCCGCGACAGCGATGAAGAGTTTCGCGCCGAGGTCTTGGAAGAGTTTCATCTGCATGGCGACCAGCAGATGTCCGATGTGGATGGTGCCTGTGGGCATCAAGCCGGTCATCATGGCGAAGGGTTTGCCGTCCTTCGCCGCGTCGAGTGTCCGCTTCAGGTCTCGCTGCGCGAACAGGATGCCTCTGCGCACGAGGATGTGTTCGCTCATCGTGGGCGGAAGGCCCCGAAGTGGCGACACGCCGAAGTCACGCATGAGCTTGTCGTAGTCGATGTCGCCTTTGACTTCCCACGGTGTGACGGTGCTATCCATGCAGGAACCAAGTCTGGTGCGTATATAAATATTTCTGAGCGCTTCCCGAGCGGGTTCACCGCAAGTCATTTAAACATCACGAGTCCCTGTCGTCGTATGAAGCACACGGCGAGCATCACGTTCTTTCTTCTCGCTATCTTCCTGATCACGCAGATCACGGGCCTGACCTTGCTGCGTTTCTATGGTATCGGCGATATCTCCATGAAGGACGGCGTGGTCACGATCGACCATTCGCAGACCGTCGAGGATTTCAGTCCACAGACATCTGGCGTGGGATCGTTCATCTATTTGGTGAGCGCGATCCTGATCGGCACGGTCCTGGTGCTCGCCATCATCAGGTTCAATAAACCTATGGTGTGGAAGTGGTGGTTCTTTCTTGCCGTCGCCATTTCTATCGGCGTCGTCTTCTCTGCGGTCCTGGGCGTGTATTGGCTTGCGTTCATCATCGGCGGGGTCTTGGCCTTCCTCAAGCTGCGATGGCCGAATGTCCTCATCCACAATTTCACCGAGATCCTGATGTATTCTGGCATCATGCTTCTCCTTGCTCCTCGCCTCGATCTGTTCTGGGCGATCATGCTGTTGCTCGTCGTCTCTGCGTATGATATGTTCGCGGTGTGGAAGTCCAAGCACATGGTCAAGATGGCTGTGTTCCAGACGAAGTCCAAGATGTTCGCCGGCTTGATGATCCCGTATGGTGGCGCTGCAGGTCCCGCGAGGGAGAGCAAGGATGTTCCCGCATCCCAGATGCTCTCGAAGAAAGGTCACAAGAACGCGATTCTCGGCGGCGGGGACGTGGCGTTTCCGCTCATCTTCTCCGGCGTGCTCATGGAGCATTTGATCCTGACGGGTGTGGAGCCGAATCTCGCTCTTGCCAAATCGCTCATCGTCAGCGTCATGGTGACCGTTTCGCTTCTGGCGCTTTTCTTGTTCGCGAAGAAGGACCGCTTCTATCCTGCGATGCCCATCGTGACCGCGGGTTGCCTTGTCGGCGCGGTCATCGCCTTGCTTTAGAAGATGACCTGCGGTGCGTTCTCGCTTCCCGTGTCCGCCTCGAAGTATGTCCGATCGCCGAATCCGTACAGGCCTGCGAAGAATCGTCCGGGGAATCGTTTGATGGCGATGTTGTAGTCGCGGACGGCGTCGTTGTATCGTTTGCGCTCGACCGCGATCCTGTTCTCGGTCCCTGCCAGCTCGTCTTGCAGCGCCAGGAAGTTCTCGTTGCTCTTCAGTTCAGGGTATGCTTCGAAGCTTGCGATGAGTCGTCCGATGCCGCTTTCCAGCGCGCTGGTGGCCGCTACTTGCTCAGCGGCGGTGCCGCTGGTCTGCGCTTGCTGCCATTGGCTACGAAGGCGCGCGACTTCGGTGTAGACTGCCAGTTCCTGGCCGGTGATCCCTTTGACCGTCGCGACGAGGTTGGGGATGAGGTCTGCGCGCCGTTGGTATTGTGATTCGACTTGCGCCCATGAGTTGTCGACGTTCTCGTTTCTTGAGACGAATCCGTTGTATTGGCCGACGAATACTCCGATGATGATCAGCAGGAATAGGGCGATGCCACCGATGATGATCCAGGTCTTGTTCATGTTCTTCACCTCACCTTGTCCGCTTGTGCCGCAAGTGATGCGAGCACAGAATATAATGCTTTTGGCTCGACCCTCCTCCCGTCCCAGAGTTCACGCAGGGGGCCCAGGTCTGTTTCTGTCGTCTTCTCGAGAAGGGTCAGGTCATAGGGCATCTCGAAACGTTGTTTTCCTGCAAGGTACAGCAGACCATGCAGAATGGGCATGATGGTGAAGAGGAAGTCCTTCTCCACTGCTTTGTCCGCCACGGCGTATTGCGAGCGGAAGTGTATGATCTTGCTTCGAAGCTCGAATTCGACCTGGTGACGTACGTGCCTCGCTTCGATCTTGACCCCTTTGAAGATGTCCTTGCCCGCTTTGACGACGTATCGATCGGTGATGGTGAGGAATTCCAAGGGGAACACGTCGAGGCTTTCCTTGATGTTCGCGTGCGTCATGAGCAGAGGCAGGGGTCGCAGCTTCTTCTTGCGTAGCGCAACCAACGTCTCGAAGGGCAGGGTCTTGAAGACGAGGAGGCGATGCAAGTACTGTAGCTTGTAGTATTCGATGTCGCTGATGATGCCTAGTGCTTCGTAGTCGATCGCGTAGGTGACGTTCTTCATGTTACCATCCTCCTGAGGCCCCTCCGCCTCCGCTGAAACCCCCTCCGAATCCTCCGAATCCGCCGCCAAAGCCTCCTCCGAAACCGCCTCGTCCTGGCGGGGGGAGGAAGAAGGGGATGAATAGGAATCCGCCACGTGATGAGATGATGCTGATGAGGAGGAAGGAGAGGAGGATGATTGCCCAGACCCATTCATTCTTCTGGGTGGAGTTCGCCGCGTTAGGCAGTTCTTGCGATCCTGAGAGTTCTATGTAGAGTGAGCGGACCGCGGTCATGATGCCTGCGGCGTACTCTTGGTCCCGGAACGCGGACGCCATGTCGTCGCGGATGATGCGTCCTGCTTCCGCGTCGGTGATGTATCCTTCCAGGCCGTATCCTATTTCGATGCGGATGCGTTGCTCAGAGGGCACGATGAGGATGAGGATGCCGTTGTCCTTGTCTTTCTTACCGATGCCCCACTCTTTGACAAGCTCGGCCGCGTATTCTTCCAGTGTCATACCCTCAAGGTCATCCGTGATGACGACGGAGATCTCGGCGCCGGTCTCGTGTTCGATGGCGACGAGCAGCGCTTCGATGTCTTGCGCGTCCGAGCTTTTCAGCAGTCCCGCGTAATCGTTGAGGTATCCGGTTGGCGCGATGATGCTCAGTGCGCACGGTGCCATGAACATCAGGAGCAGAATAGGTAGAATGGGATTTGCGCGCATATGTTCCCTTGCCGCTCCTGGATTATTTAGATGTTTCCATGAAGAACCTTTTTAAACAGTGCCCGCTTCGCATGCTTCGTGCTAGGCCGGGTCGCTAGCGCTGACCTGTCACTCCAGACGCGCTTTATGGGAGGGCTGAAGTCCAAGGGGCGGCTTGCATCGGTGGATACAGTCCTGTGCCGACTGTCGATGCCTCGTCCTTATTGGTCTAGAGCAGTGCGAACCGGGTCAGGCCTTGACGGGAGCAGCCCTAAGTGGTGTTGTGGATGCTATAAGGGTCGCGGGGTGGAGGGAAGTGCGGGATCAACTGTGCCTGCTGTTGTCTGTCCACCCTTGGACGCGCACGCTTTCCGTATGATTTTTATGTGGGGACATTCTCTGCCTTGTTGAGGTGAGTGTGATCAAGGCTGCTGCATTGCTTGTCGTTCTGCTGTTTTCGGCCACGGCGGTCTCTGCGATTTGTCCTCCGCAGCTCTGGACATGCACCGACTGGTCCGCAGGCGTCTGCGGTGAGCGCTCCTGTCAGCACCCCCAGATGTGCGACGAAGGACGCCCCGTGGAATCATTGTCGTGTGATGTCGAGGAGGATGTGTGGAGTCAGAGTCCTGCGGTCGTGGTGGTTCCTTCCTACTTCTTGCTGCGCCTGCGTCATGGCGAGTACGATGTCCCGATACAGGTCATCAATCAGGGGCTCGAATCGACGATGATCGATATCGAAGGTCTTGATGATGTCGTCTCGTCGTCGGACAATGGATTCGCATTGTCTGCAGGTTCGACGTCCACCTTCACGTTGTCGTTCAACACGACGTCCATGGATGGACCGCTGCGGGTCAGCGCGCTTCGGATCGGAGAGCGCGTCATCCAAGTCATCATCGCCTCTCCCGATCGGAATCTGTCCATCGCTTCGGATGCCTTGGCCGACGTGGATGGCAAGATAGGTTTCGACATGAACATGTCCTCGCAGAGCGCACCTGTGGTCGAGTACCTGTTGTTCGCTGATGACGGGACTGGGTTCTCCCTTGGTTCTGAGATGGTTGATGAGAGTGATGCGCGGCTGGTCCGCGAGGTCTTTGTTCCCGACGGTGTCTCGCAGGGGAAATATGCGCTTTGCGCCGTCGCGGGCGCGATGGCTGATTGCTCCATGCTTGAGTTGCGCATGTCAGAGCCAGTCGCCGTGATTGACGCGCCGGAACCGGTCGAGTCATGGCTTGTTCTTGTCTATATGGCCGCAGTCTTGTTCGTCGCTTTGGCGTCGATCGTGTTCCGTGGCTGGCATCGTAGAAGGCTTAGGTGAGGACGATTGCCGGTTTTCCTGGGAACGCCGATTTCGCTTTGGGATGGTGGCTCTTCTCGGCCTCGATGACATTGATGATGCAGGAGAATTCTGCGCTGAGCGCAGCGGTCTTCTCTTGCAGCAGAGTCGTCTCGTTCTTGGAGTCTGTGCTGGCAGTGGGTAGTTTGGCCGGGTTCTTGATGATTGACGTGAGCAGTCCGCTGATCTCGTTTCCGTGCTTGCGCAGTTCGGTCTTCATGATGGCGCCAAGGATTGTCTTGTAGTTTCTCGTCGTCGTCATCTGGTCGCGCACGGCGTGCGCGAAATCATGTTTCCATTGCGGTGCCGTGATAATCTGGATGGATGTTGGTTTCGTGATGCCGCTCAGTTCCATGACTGAGAGGATGTCACGGCGCAGCGACGCGACCATCTCATGTCCTGCCTCTGCCTGCGTGTCGATCCTGCTCGCGTCGCATGCGGGCCATGTGACCATCGATACGAATCCTTCTCGTCCGATCAGATGCCACATCTCTTCGGCGAGGTGTGGTGCGAACGGTGACAGCATGCGTATCGTGACGTCCAAGATTTCATTCCACACTTCAGGATGGACTGGCGTCTCGCGGTATCGGTGCAGGTCGTTGACGAGTTCCATGAGGCTGGCGACTGCGTGGCTGAGCCTGAATTCGTCGATTGCCTTCGTGACGTCTCGGATGGTCGAGTGCGTGCGTGACATGGCATACTTGTCGTGGCTGTTGGTCTCCGTTCGTGTCGCTGGTTCTTCGAGCAGGGAATGGGTCTTGCTTGCGAACCTGAAGAGCCCCTCCACGCCGGTGTCTGACCAGTCGAGCTCCTTTTCGGGCAGCGCAGCGAAGAGTATGAAGAGTCTGGCAGTGTCCGCTCCGAACTTGTCGATGATGATCGCGGGGTCGACGGTGTTGCCAAGCGATTTGGACATCTTGGCGCCGTCTTTGACGACCATGCCTTGGGTGAGCAGTCGGTTGAATGGCTCAGAGTATTCGTGGAGGCCTAGGTCTCGCGTGGCTTTGGTGAAGAATCGGGCGTAGAGCAGGTGCAGGATGGCATGCTCGATGCCGCCGATGTACTGGTCGACGTTCATCCATGCCTTGACTGCGTCGGCGGAGAAGGGCGCTTGGTCGTTGCCAGGGTCGCAGTAGCGCAAGAAGTACCATGAGCTGTCGATGAAGGTGTCCATGGTGTCTGTCTCGCGGCGGGCGGTCTTGCCGCATTCGGGGCAGGGCACATGGTTGAATGTCGGCGATGTGCACAGCGGGTTGCCTTCGCTGGTGAATGTGACATCCTTAGGTAGCTCGACGGGTAGGTCTTCGAAGGGAACGGGGACGGTGCCGCATGCGTCACAGTAGATGACTGGGATTGGTGTCCCCCAGTATCGTTGGCGTGAGATGAGCCAGTCGCGCAGGCGGTAGTTGACCTTCTTTGCTCCCCATTTCTTTGCGACGATCCAGTCGGCCATCTGGGCGAGCGCTTCGCGGTTGTGCATGCCGGTCCATTCGCCTGAGTCGTAGATGATGCCATCGTCGATGTGCGCGCGGTCGGCTTTGGATGCATCGTGGGGGCTGCCGTCGTCGCTGATGACGAATCGCAGGGGGATGTCGTATTTTCGTGCGAATTCGAAGTCGCGTTGGTCGTGCGCGTCGGCCATGACGATGCCGGTGCCGTACATCATCACGAAGTTGGCCACCCAGATGGGTATGCGTTCTCCGTTGACAGGGTTGATGGCGTAGCGTCCGGTGAAGTAGCCGAGCTTGTCTTTTCCTTCGGGAGTGGTGCGTTCGATCTCGCTCTGCTTGGCGATGGTTGTCTGCATGGCCTTGGCCGGTTCCTCGTGCACGGTGCCTTTGATGAGTTCGGTCGCCAGCGGATGTTCGGGCGCGATGAGCAGGAACGTGACGCTGAAGATCGTGTCGCATCGCGTGGTGAATGCGGGTAGCACGTCTCCGCTTCCTTCGAGTGTGAAGTGTATCTCGACGCCTTCGCTGCGTCCGATCCAGTTGCGTTGCATCGTCTTGACGCGCTCCGGCCAGTGTTCGAGCGTGTCGATGTCACGCAGCAGCTCGTCCGCGTACTGCGTGATCTTGATGAACCACTGTTCAAGCTCTTTCTTCTCCACGGCGCTGTGGCATCGCCAGCATTCTCCGTCCTCGACCTGCTCATTGGCAAGGACGGTGGTGCATGAGGGGCACCAGTTGACGGTGGCTTTCTTCTTGTATGCCAGGCCTTTCTCGAGGAATTTGAGGAATATCCATTGGTTCCATCGGTAGTACGAGGTGTCGCAGCTTTGGATCTGTCGGCTCCAGTCGTAGCTCAGGCCCATGCGTTGCTGTTGTTTCTTGATGCCTTCGATGTTCTTTCGCGTCCATGCTTCAGGGTCGACCTTGTTCTTGATGGCTGCGTTCTCGGCGGGGAGTCCGAAGGCGTCGTATCCCATGGGGTAGAGGACATTGTATCCTTGCATGCGTTTGAAGCGTGCGAGGCAGTCACCGATGCTGTAGTTGCGAAGATGCCCCACGTGCAGCGTGGCGGACGGGTAGGGGTACATCTCGAGGCAGTAGAACTTTGGCTTGTCGTTTGGTGTGCTGGTGAAGATGCCTTCTTCGGCCCAGCGCGCCTGCCATTTGGGTTCGATGTCCTG
>JBDRLR010000115.1:0-2164 GCA_043812855.1 Nanobdellota archaeon
CGAAGACATCGCCTACACCATCCACCCCCACCCCACCATGCCAGAAGCAATCATGGAAGCCGCGGAGAAGGGCCTTGGAACGGCGATACACTCTTTCGGGATGGGTAAGAAATAATACCTTCATTCTGTACACTGATCCCACATGAAGCGGAAGAATGTGCGATACCCATCCGCCAACGACCTGCTCTTCATGACAAACTGCACAGGCTCATCGGATAACTCTCCAGGTCTGACACCCACGAAGGTCACGACATAGTCACCGAAGATGTCCACCGCGGTCGCGCTGGAGTATGCCTTCGGGAAAAACCGATAGGATCCACCCACAAAATCGAGGATCCCAGGCTTCTGCTCTTTCACCTCATCATCAAAGATGTGCATGAACTGAATCCCCAACTTCTGCCGCTCTCGCTGGAAGTGAGGAAGGAAATGCTTGAGCCTCGCATCCAACCAGAACGCCTTGGCGCCAATGAAATACACAGTCTCATTGGTCTTGAGAATGTCCTGCAGGTAACTCTTGAATCCCTCGATACCACGATACACATACGCCTCCTCCTTCGGCTCGACCGCCTCGTACTTCGACGTCATATCCGTAAGGACTGCACCGACCTGCATCTCCTTCTCCCGCAGCAAAGCAATGAGCCGCTGAGGATGCGTAACACGAAAACGCTTCTCCCCCTGCACAAAAACCTCGGAAGCCAGACCCTTCTCGATCAGCTTCGCCAGCGAGTCATAGACGTTACGACGATGCACCTTCGACTTGACAGATATGTCCTGGACAGATGCTTCGCTCAGCAAAAGCATGTGCTCGTACACACGTGCCTCATTGGGACTAAGACCCACGTCCCGCAACACGGATTCATACATATAGCGCTCGTAGCGACCGAATTTAAATGCTTTTGGTAAATTGGTGGTAATTACCACCACAAAGAATCAAATAATCCATTGTTCATTACTCCCCAATAGTAACTTATGAGGTGAACACTACCATGAGCTTCCACGAAGAGTATACCCGTTATGAACGCGCAGGATTCACCACTCTGGATGACATGATCCGGGCGAGCAGAGAAGGCGTCGACAGCAAGGACGTCGAAACCCTTGCGGCCAAAGGCCTGCAGGGCCAACCCGACAAGATCAGAGAGATCCTCAAGCGCATGAACGTCAGGGAATATGAATCGTATCAACGCGCGGGCATCACTGACGGCATCGATAAACCAGTCACCGACATCTTCGAGGAAGTCCTCTGGCTGCATGAAAGCGGCATCAGCGGTGAAGACGCCGCCGTCCTGGCCAACTTCGGACTGCATGGAAACCTGAACGCCATGATCACACTCAGCGTCCCTTGGAGTGCTGGGGGCCGTACCAGCTGCGCATACGATTTCACCAGGTACGCAGCCATCATCGCCAACCATCTTGATGGCAATCCCAACGACACAACGGAAGATATCGACTTGCACCATCTCGTGGATATGCTGAGCGGACGTGCGAACAATGCGGACATGTCATACCACCCCGACCAGACCGCACAGTACTTCGCGTCCATCCAGCGATATGGCAACCAAATCAACCCCAACATCGTCCTGTTCATCGTGAACCATGATGACATGCTCGCGCAGCTCACGACCGAACAGCACGCGACCCTGTCGGAGATTCTGAAAGAGGACAAACTGGAATCCGCAAGGTCAGACACACACAGGTGGAGGTCTCAGTACAATGCCTTCAAACACGAGCGGGTCGCCCAAGCATACGACCTCATCGTCAAAGGAGGCATGGACGCGGTCAGAGCAGGACCTTTAGGAGCGATGATCGACGCCATCGAGCAACAGGACCACCAGATGTACGACAAGCAAACCATGGTCAAGCACGTGCAAGAGAAATTCGAAAGGGACGCAAATGCCTTCGAGCGCTATGAACGAGAGATCACCAAATCACCTGCTCAATAGCCACTGCGCGCTCCCGTACCTGTCCTTCGCGAGCCTTTCAGCGAGGGATGACTCCTCCTGCGAGATTGGGGCTTCGCTCCACCGCTTGCCCGAAAAGAAAGCATCCTTGAGACAGGCGAGGACTTGCTCCTTCGAGACACCTGGAGCGAGATCGCGCACGGACGTGACGCGCTGCTTGACGTTCGTTATGACCTTATCCTTGATCTTGATCGGACCGACATCGA
>JBDRLR010000116.1:0-3057 GCA_043812855.1 Nanobdellota archaeon
CGCTTCATCGCCACGATCGCAGGGTGGAAGCGCAGACAATACCCCACCATGACCTTATCGTCCCCGCTCGCAGCCATCCGCTGAATATCCTTGGCGTCCTGAGGAACACACGCGATCGGCTTCTCGATGAAGACATGACACCCCTCCTTGAGAGCAGAGGTCGCCGTGGCGACATGCATATCCGTCGGGTTCGCGACCACCACCACATCGGGGCGCATGGCGAGGGCGGCATCCAGGCCGACACACACCTTGACACCAGAGAACTCGTCAGGCAAGGTCGCGTCCGACGATCTGCACGCAATGAATTCCCCGTCCGGATCGAGGAGACGCAGATTCGAGAGATGACGCCTGCCAATCGAACCCAGACCCACAACGACATATCGCATGATGAAGAGCCAACAAGGCCACATTCAAATAGTTTCCCCTTATAAAGGGACGAGGCGCGCGACGTGCTCAGAACCTTTTTATAACCCAGACCATACACAAAGCCCATGAAAAGAATCATCATCTACGGGGCATCGGGACACGGACGGGTGGTCCTTGACATCCTGCGAGACCACTCGGACTTGGAGGTCGTCGGATTCGCGGATGACAAGGCCACCGGCGAGTGCGCCGGAATCCCCATACTGGGACCCTTGGAAACCGTGAAGCGAGGACAATTCGACGGGATCGCCCTTGGCATCGGCGACAACAAGGCAAGGAAGACCATCTTCAATCAGCTGACATCACAACTGGTCGATGTCATCACCGCCATCCACCCCAAAGCACACATCTCCGCAAGCGCCGCCATCGGACCGGGAAGCGTCATCTGCGCAGGAGCGCACATCTGCGCCCACGCAACCATCGGGGAGAACTGCATCGTGAACACCGCAGCCACCATCGACCACGACTGCACCGTCTCCGCGCATTGCCACATCTCCCCCAACGCATCCCTTGGCGGTGGATGCACCGTCGGCGAAGGGACATGGATCGGACTTGGCAGCTCCATCATCCACGGCATCTCCATCGGAGCCTGGAGCATCATCGGCGCCGGAAGCGCAGTCATCAAGAATGTCCCCGACCATGTCATGAGCGCAGGCAATCCAGCCATCATCAAGAAGGAGCTGAAATAGATGCGCGTCCCGCAAAGCAGACCCCACATCGATGACGACGACATCGACGGAGTCATCAAGGTGCTGCGCAGCGGGAACTTGAGCCTCGGACCCAAACAAACCGAATTCGAGAAGGCAATCGCAGCATACGTCGGCACCAAGCACGCGGTCGCGGTGAGCAGCGGCACGACCGGACTGCATCTCTGCCTCGTCGCAGCAGGCATCGGACCAGGGGACGAAGTCATCACGAGCCCATTCAGCTTCGTCGCCTCGGCGAACAGCATCCTCTATTGCGGCGCCACACCCGTCTTCGTCGACATAGAAGAAGACACGCTCAACATGGACCCGGCCCTGGTCGAGGCTGCAATCACACCCCGAACCAAAGCCATCCTCGCCGTACACATCTTCGGACACGCATGCGACATCGATGCGATCAACGCGATCGCCAAGAAGCACAACCTCATCGTCATCGAAGACGCATGCGAGGCCCTCGGCGCGACCATCGCCGGACGCAAGGTCGGCACGCACGGAAACATGGCCGTCTTCGCGTTCTACCCCAACAAACAGATGACGACCGGCGAAGGCGGAGCCATCGTCACCGACGACGAAAAGATACACCTTCTCCTGCAGAGCCTCAAGAACCAAGGACGCAGCGACGACGGAAACTGGCTGACGCACAGCAGGCTCGGATACAACTACAGACTCACCGACATCCAATGCTCATTGGGCATCACGCAGCTGGCCAAACTCGACACGATGCTCAAGATGCGCAAGGACGCAGCGGACCGATACACATCCGCGCTCAGAGATACAATCGGCATCAGGACGCCATCCACGCGGCCACACTGCGCCATCAGCTGGTTCGTCTACGTCATACGCTGCAAGCCGACCATCGACAGAAACAGACTCCTCAGACACCTGATGGACCATGGAATCGGCGCCAAACCATACCTTCCATCCATCCACAAACAGCCTTATATGCAGGACCTACTCAAACCTGTGCCGCGACTGCCCATCAGCGAGAAGGCATCATCGCAGACCATATCCTTGCCGCTGTTCGCGGACATCAGCGCGAAGGAACAATCATTCGTCGTGCAGACACTTCTGGAAGGCATCGACGTACAGCGACGCTGAAACGATCCGCCAGGCTCTGTCCTAAATCTCGCTACGCTCGACCTTTGCCACCCAGCTCACCTGCGCCAAACATCTGCGTCGCCGACATCCCCCGACGGGGCCAACCCCCCTGTCAGCGCACACACATCACGTTACAGGGTTCGCAACCAGGGTGACAAAGGACTTTTCGGACAGAGCCAATCCGCCAAGAAGCTTTATAAATCTGGTGGCGTTTCGAGAACACCATGCAACCCGCCAATGATGCACGGCTCAAGGCGTTCTACCAAGACAAGACCATCCTGGTCACAGGAGGCATAGGCTCCATCGGAGGAGAGATCGTCGCACAAATCCTCACGTACCAGCCCAAGCAGCTACGCATCCTCGACACACGTGAGACCGAGATCTTCAATCTCCAGAACACGCTCAAACACCACCCCAACATCAGATTCCTGGTCGGAGACGTCAGGGACAAGGATCGCATGATTCACGCGTGCAAAGGAGTCGACATCATGTTCCACGCCGCCGCGCTCAAGCATGTCGGCTCGTGCGAATACAACCCTGCCGAAGCAGTCAAGACCAACGTGCTGGGAACGCAGAACGCCATCGACGCCGCGCTCGCCAACAACGTCGACCGCTTCATCATGATCAGCACCGACAAGGCAGTCAGCCCCACCACAACGATGGGCGCGACCAAACTCGTCGCCGAGCGGCTGACACTCAACGCGCACCTCTCCTCGCCGCACACCAAGTTCTCCTGCGTCCGATTCGGAAACGTGCTCAACAGCAGAGGATCAGTCATCCCCCTATTCGTCGAACAGATACTGAAGAAACAACCCATCACCATCACGCACCC
>JBDRLR010000117.1:0-3426 GCA_043812855.1 Nanobdellota archaeon
GGCCGTCTTTCACAGCCTCAAAGCACGCTTTGGCGGCCACGTACGAGGCCAATCGGCCCGCACCGTGCGGGCTGAAATCATGATGAGACTCATCCTGCACAATATAAGAGTCCTGAAAATAGTTACTTTCTACTTACCCGCAAGCTGCACAAGATTTAAATACTGAGTTTCGGCCATCAGAGCATGAAAAAAGGGCACATCGTCATCTTCGCATTCATCAGCCTGCTGCTCATTGTGCTCATCATCGCATTCCTCATCATCGTCCTGTTTCCTGCAGTGCGCAACTGGTTCTAGATGACCTTCTTCCCCATGTACTGCTGCAGGACCTTAGGCACGCGCACATGGCCGTCCTCCTGCTGATAATTCTCCAGGATAGCGACCATGATCCTTGACGTCGCCAGCGCCGTGTTGTTGAGCGTGTGGGCAACCTCGTAGGCTCCGTCCTTTCTGACGAACCGGATGTTGAGGTCGCGAGCCTGGAAATCCAAGCAGTTGCTCAGCGACATTACCTCGCCATAGGCTCCCGTCGTCGGGCGCCACACCTCAAGATCGAAGCTGCGCGACTTCCAGATTGCAAGGTCCGCCGTACAGCACTCGATGATCCGATACGGCAGGCCCAGCGCCTGCAGGATGTCCTCGCTGATGCCGAGCATCTCATCAAAAAGAGCCCAACTCTGCTCAGGAGACGTGAACGCGAACATCTCGACCTTGTTGAACTGATGCGTACGCCAAAGCCCCTTCTCATTGATGCCATGGCTTCCAATCTCACGACGGAAACACATAGAATAGGCGAAGAGCCGCATCGGAAGCTGGGTCTCCTTGAGCGTGGCGCCGTCAAGCATGCCCAAGATGGCGTGCTCACTGGTGCCGATCAAGCACAGATCATCACCATCCACCCGGTAGATGGTCTGGTCGAAGCCTGTCGTGTCCATGGCCGCGGTCAGGATGCGACGCTGCACCATCAATGGAGGCTCCACATACTGATACCCTTGCTTTGCCATAGTATCGATGGCGAAACGGATCAAGGCCTGATTCAGCATGGCAAGATCACCCTTGAGGAAATAGAATCCGTTGCCGGCGACCGTCGCCGAGGCGTCGAAATCGACAAGGCCGAGGGACTCCGCGATCTCGACATGATTTCGAATAGAGAACGAGAACTCGGGACGATCGCCCCACAGCTTGATCGTCGGATTATCCTCCGCCGAAGCGCCGAAAGGAACCAGATCATGCATGAAATTAGGGATCCTACGCAGTAGAGGGACCAGTTCAGACTCATAGACATTCTCCATCCGCTCCTCGATGGTCTTGAGCCGCCCAGGAATCTCCTTGGCCTCGGCGATGATCCCCTTAGGGTCCTGACCTTTCTTCTTGGCCTCGTTGATCCGCTCGCTGATCACGTTGCGTTCATGACGGATGCTGTCCGACTCATTCTTGAGCGCCCGCCACTTCTTGTCCCGCTCCAAGAGCTCATCAAGGACTGCGAGGAGCTTCGGATCCTTGCGCCTCTGCAGATCCTTTCGCACCGCCTCATGATCAGTCCGGATACGCTTCATGTCAAGCATGTATCCACGAGCGGGAGGCTCTCTTATATAGTTTGCGCCGTCTCACTACATTTATATATGATAAGATGACAGATGATGCCATGAGAACCATCATCGCCGCGCTCGCGCTCATCGTAATCCTGACCGGATGCACCGGATTGCTGAGCGGAATCCAGGACGGATTCAAGGGCCTGATGCGCGACAATCCTGACGACACGCCGAGCATCGAACCGAACGGAGGATGCACCGACAACGCCTGTCTCGACGCGGCATTGAAGACGTGCACGCCCGCAAGCGGACCGTATACATCAGACAATAGGATCGCAGACATCCGCATCGAAGGAGTCCACGGACCCTACTGCATCATCACCGTCGACGAGAAGAGGACATGCTACTTGTTGCTCGGCTCAAGCATGGACATCAACGATGAGGGAACCTGCACAGGAACAACGTCCATCGCCGCATCGACGTCGCAATTCGCGGAGGAGGGGATGACCATCACCAACCCAGTGTACAGCCTGCCATCCAAAGCAGTACAGTTCCAAGTCACCAACGGACCCAAGATAATCTATCTGAAGAACGCAAGCGTGACCGGTCCGCTCTACGACTGCGGCATCACGCACAAGAACCCTATCCGGATCGAACGCAAAGCGGCGATCCCCTTCGAGATCATGTGCGAATCATCAATCGAGCATCTCGGCTACAGCACGGTGACCGTCACGATGACGTACTACGCTGACGCGACATTCGAGAATCCACTCAACATCCAAGGGACGATGGGAATATCAATCACTTAGAATTCTTCTGCAAATCCTTCTTGTTCACGAAACCTGTGTCGAAGACAGACTCATCACCCTTCGCCTGCAGGATAAGCAAGTCCTCAGTGGTGAGCTTCTTGACCTTACGCACCTTCTCCTTGACCTCCTGCTCCTTCTGATCAAGCGACTTGCGCGTGCGGGCCTCCTTCTCACGCTCATACTCCACATTGCTCTGATCGAGCTGATCCCGGATAGCTGAGATGGCATCAAGGACGGCTTTGAGCTTGGTATTCTCCTCGACGAAGAGCGCCTTCTGCTCCATGAACTTCTGATACGCCTCCTCCTCCTTGGCCTTGAGATCCTGGATCTCCTGGGAATCCTCGAGCAAGTGCTCATGATGCTCCTGGCTCACATTCGCCTTCTCCTGCACCTGACGATGATACTGATTGGCGTCCCGACGCAAGTCACGAACCGCGTCCCTTGCGGCGTCAAGCTCCTTGGTCTTCTCCGCCAACCCACCCGCGTCATTCGCCTTCTTCTTGAGCTCCTTGACCTTCTTCATAAGGGCCTTCTCCTTATCAAAAGAGAGGGCCTCGGTCTGCATCATGTACTCAAGCTCCTCGATCTGCTTGAGCACACGTTTGGGATCCTCCTCGATGCCGAGCTTCTTGCGAAGCTCGTCATATTCCTGACGCAAGGCGTTCACCTTGGTCTGAGCATCCACGATCGACTTGTTAAGAGAATCACGCTTAACTTTCAGCTCCTTGACCTCTGTCGTGAGATCATTGCGCCTCACCTTCGACTGGTTGACCGCGCCGATGCGATCCTTTATCTGCTGCTGGAACTTCGACTTCTCCGTGAACCACTTCTCCTTCTCAGCATTGATCCTCGTCAAGGTAACCTTCATGGTGGTCACTTCCTGACGCCTGATCCTCAACTGCTCGAGCAGATCCTCGACCTTCTTGTCTTCCAGCATGGTGAAAAGGAAAAAAATCAGCCGAACAGGGCCCCCAATCCTGCGGCGGCGGCGCCATCATCCTTCTTCTCTTCCTTGGCCTTGGGCTTCTCCTCAGCCTTGTGCTCGACAGGAGCGGCAGCAGCTGGAGCGGCGGCGATCGCAGCGGTCT
>JBDRLR010000118.1:0-6695 GCA_043812855.1 Nanobdellota archaeon
CGAGAACAAATGGGCCAAGACTCCGACCTACTTCTTCCTGCACACGCTCTTCGACAAATACTTCTTCCGCAACTACATCAAGCGCGCCGAGTACGACTTCCTGCGCGACTGCGCACGCGTCGAAGAAGAGATCAAGAGCTATCTGAATCTGTTCAGGTACAGCGTGGGTTGATGCGCATCGTCTGCCTGCCTTACGGGCGAGCACAGTATAAGTCAGCATGGAGATGACAAGGGGGTTGTCCCAGTCGGGGATATGTCATCCCACCGACACCACATACAGTGCGAGCAGGCAGGCAGCGCTCACGAGAAATACAGCGGGTCATCGCTTCTGACGGTGACCTCTCTTGGCCGAGCAGTGTCGCGAGGAGTTGGGGCGTCCTTCTTGACTTCCTTCTTCTGCGTCATGCGCATCATCTCAAGACCCTTGTGCAGGCTGATCGCACCGCAGTGGAAACAGGTGAAGAAGGTCCCGAACTTGCCCTCGCGGATGTCCAGCCAATCACCGCAGGCGCACTTGATGTCCTCGAGCTTCTTTGCGATGTGCTCCTGGCAGACCGGGAACTTCTGCGGATTCTTCACCGTCGCCTGACGGCCGCAGAAGACGCAATTGTCCACGTGATAGCTGCCATACACCTTCTTTCTCATGCATCGCAGCGAAGTCGGGGAGTATTAATAGATTGCGGTTGGGCAGAACCACGATGCGCAGCCTGCTCTCGTCGCTGAGGAGAAGCCGCTCGTCATGGGACAATCCCTGACACTCGTTGCAGTCAAGACTGGCAAGCGACTCGCCTTAAGCAGGCAACGCATCATGCCTTATTCGGCATCGGTCTGCCGTAATGCTTCACCTGGACCGCGGTGTCCACGAAGATGTCGAAACCATGCTCCTTTGCGTCGCGGCAGAACATCATGTCATCGAACCCCTGCTCATAGCGGAACTCCACCTTCTGCAAGACTGTACGATGGATGAGCAGACACGAAAGAGAGCACACGTCGATGGATATGAGCCTCTTGGACATGAGCTCCTGCGAAGGGATGAAGAATATCCTGTCATCACGCATGTGCCACAGCATAGGCACCACCACATTCTTTCCGCTCGGCGACACTTTGATCGTGGCGACGACGGCGCCGACGATCTCCTTTCCATGGGCAAGCAGACGCTCGATGATATCCGGGGGAGGCACCACGTCCTGCTCCAGGGAGAGGAAGTACTCGTACCCCTCATCGAGGACCTTTCTGCGCAGGATGTTGCGGCTCTGCACGATACGATCCTTGGGATTCTCCTGGAAGACATCCTTGATGACCGGGACGTCAGTTCTCATCTTCTCGAAGAATATATCTTCCTTAGAGTTGTCCACGATGAGGATGCCCTTATTCGGATAGGCGATCGCTTTGAGGCCGTCGCGATACTGCTGCCAACAATACTCCTTGCCCGCATATGTAGGGCAGCCGACCAACACCCTTGGCGCATCCTTTCGCGCATCAGTCATCTCAACCATGGTTCCTTCTCCATCAGGCCCCATCCGCGCCTTTTAACCCTTGCGGTGACCGAAGGAAAGAATGCTCTTGCAAACGTCGAACACTTAAAAATGGCCACGCACTCCCGTCGACGATGACCGCGCCCCTTGAGAGCATCGTACACCTTGACTCTAAGCTAGCGGAGAAACCGATCGAGCTTCCGCTGCATCCCTATCTTGCGGCGATCAAGGACTTCGGAAGCGACGAACTGCTTGCAGCGGTCGTCGACCCCGTCTCGACCACCATCCTCGCCAGCGTCATCCCCCCTCACCTGAAGGGGGCCATCCTCCCCTTCGTCGGCCCCGTGACCGAGAAGATCGCCTTCTTCCCCCGCCACCTGTTGCAGGCACGACAGATCTACCGCACCATGCCAGTCGAACGACGCAAGCCGTTCAAGCACTACTTCAAAGAAGGAGTCAAGCACGGCTCCACCAACCTCCTCGAGGACGTCATGTGGCACGACCCACTCTACATGGGCATGATGGCGGCAGGCCTCCAGTACACCGATATCCACCCCGGCGTGCTGTCCGCGGCAAGCTACGTCATCGCCGTGTTCGCCGCCAGCGGCATCATCGTCGCCAAAGCAGAAGCACGCCATCACCGGACGCGCAAGAAGCTCGAGAAGATGGGATTCGTGCGCGAGGAATACTACGAAAGCAGATTCCACATATCCACCGAGCGCCCACCCGACGACATCATAGAGGCGATGTACCGCCGCTTCGGCCTGAGCATGGTGAGCACCGTGAAGTACGACGACGTGTATCTTCAGACATCGCTCGCCGGCGAATCAGGACGGCGCGTCAAGATGCGCCTTCGCACCCGAGACCGCAGACCGCATGAGAAGGACGACACGCAGTACGGACGCGACCCTTCGCGCGTGAGCACCATGCAAGTCATCTACACGCGCGCCCGCGAACAGAAGGTCCGCAACGACCAATGCAACTACTTCCCCGTCCACAAAGAGAAACACTACCGCGTCATGGACGCACCGATCAGAACGCTGGACGAGATCCGCGACCTGGAATTCGCGAAGCAGACGAAACAATGGGTCGACGGCAACGTGCGCGACGGCATCCGCTTCGAGAGGACCAACGCCCACAACGAGCAGCTGGCGGTCTGCACCGACCGCGTCGACGCGAAGCGGCCATTCTACGTCCTTGAGCTCAAAGTGTACGACGACACGACACTGCTCAAAGAAGCCATGCGATACGTCATGGTCGACTGCCCGATCGTCGCCCACCAGACGACATGGGGAAAGCACGACCTGATTGTCGGGGCATAGAGACGTCGCAGCCCGGATTCGCACGTGAACCACTGTTCCCTACAAATCCGTTCTACGTCGTTCTCTGCGAGAACGCCGCAGCCCGGATTCGAACCGGGAATCCCAGAGGGACCAGCTCTCAAGGCTGGCGCAATACCAGGTTATGCGACTGCGGCAACGCCCATCCGAGGCGAACGCCCATTTAAATAATCTCCTTCCGGCCACACCGAACAAAGACTATTAAACCTTGACCATCAGTAGATGCTCATGGAGAACAAAGGAGCACTCAAGGCTATCGTCATCATGATCCTGGCGGCAGCGTCAGTCTACATCACCCTCGTGCAGGCCAAGAACGTCCTGCTCACGTTCATCATCTACTACGGCCTGTTCTGCGTCATCGTACCCCTCGTGGATACACTCATCATCCACAGAAAGAGCATCAGCGACCATCTGCGACTGCTCGGCCTTGGACCACAAGGACGGACCCAGGGGATCCTCATCGGCCTTGCGCACGGCGTTCCAATCTACACATGTATGCTGGCGGCATACTTCCTGCTCAAAGACATCGTCCCCCTCGGCGCGGTCGACGAGGCAGTCAAGACCTGGGGCATCGACCCCTCGCACAAGACCGTCATCTTCGCCATCATGGTCCTCTTCAACGGCATGGTCGAAGAACTCCTCTGGCGAGGATACGCCTACAGCGCAGCGCGTGACCCGATGCGTGCCGTGCCGACCATTGTGCTCACATCCCTCATCTACACCTCATACCACATGGTGACCCTCTTCGCATTCTTCGGCGTCACGCCGCTCTCGCTCATCCTCGTCGGCGTCGTCCTGTGCGCAGGCATCCTGTGGGGCTGGATGCGCGAGCGCACCGGAACCGTGTGGGCAAGCATGATCGGACACATGCTCGCAACGGCGGGGTACATGACCGTCTACCTGCTGATCTGAAGTCACCAGAAGGATTAAGAACTTGCGGCCCGAAACAACGCGAATGATCGAGCTCATCATCCTTGCGGCGGTCCTCATCCTCATCACGGTGCGACGGATCGGCAGAGCCAGGCTTCGCATCTGGCAGATCATGCTCGGCGGCGCGCTGACTGCCCTCCTGCTCGGCCGGATCGGCATCCTGGATGCGGCAAGAGCGATCAATATGGACATCATCCTCTTCCTGATCGGCATGTTCGTCATCGGCGAAGCACTCAGCCAGAGCGGCTTTCTTGCGCACATCACATACACTCTCTTCAGAAGGGCAAAAAGCAGCAGCATGCTGCTTCTCATGATCATCCTGTGCATGGGCGTGTCGTCGGCAATCCTGATGAACGACACGCTCGCCATCATCGGCACCCCGGTCATGATCCTGCTGGCAAGAAAGCATGACCTGCCATCAGGACACCTGCTCATCGCACTCGCGTTCGCGGTGACGATAGGGAGCGTCATGAGTCCCATCGGTAATCCGCAGAACCTGCTCATCGCCATGGATGGCAACATGACGAATCCCTTCATCGTCTTCTTCACGTACCTTGCAGTCCCGACCATCTTGAGCCTTCTCGTCACGTACCTCATCCTCCGACTCGCCTATCGCGACCATTTCAACAACGGACCGATCACACACAGCCAGGAACCGATCAAGGACCATCGCCTCGCGAATCTTTCCAAAGTGAGCCTGAGCATCATCCTCGCTCTGATAGCCGCCAAGATCATCCTGTTCTTCTTCGGCCGAGGAGACAGCATCAGCCTTACCATGATATCCACCGCTGGAGCTCTGCCTATCCTCTGCTTCTCGGCAAAGCGGGCCACGATAGTACGCCGTCTGGATTGGCACACCGTCATATTCTTCTGCGCCATGTTCGTGCTGATGCGTGCAGTCTGGGACGGAGGCATCGTCCAGTCCTGGCTCGAGACGACTGATGTGGACATCCTTTCGCTCCCGCTCATATTCGCGGCAGGGATCCTTGGCAGCCAGCTGATCAGCAATGTGCCCCTTGTCGCGCTGTACCTTCCCGTCCTGCAGCACGCAGGAGCGACGACCATGCAGCTCGTCGCCCTGGCAGCGGCGAGCACGATCGCAGGCAACATGCTCATCCTGGGCGCAGCGAGCAATGTGATCATCATCCAGGCAGCCGAGAACCAAGGCGAGAGATGCATACGCACCTGGGACTTCGCCAAGATAGGAATCCCTCTGACCCTGCTCACCGCCATCATCTACGCGTCATGGCTCGCCCTTGTCTCCTGATCCGAAATATTCAAATATGCGATCCGACACGAGTACTGCATGGACATCACCGCACTGCTGCAAAGCGACATGTACGCATGGTTCATCCTGCCCGCGCTCATCTTCATCGCGCGCATCATGGACGTGAGCATCGGAACGATACGCGTCATCTTCATCACCAGAGGATACAAGGCTCTGGCTCCCTTGCTCGGATTCTTCGAAGTCCTCATATGGCTGCTTGCCATACGGCAGATCATGACCAACCTTGAGACACCGCTCTACTTCGTCGCCTACGCCGCGGGATTCGCGACCGGCACCTACGTCGGCATGGTCATCGAGGAACGTCTGTCTCTGGGTCACGTGATGCTGCGCGTCATCACTGAGAAGGACGCCAGCGCACTCCTCGAAGCGCTGCGCGGCGCCGAGCACACCGTCACGACGATTGGAGCGCAAGGAAAGCACGGCAACGTACGTGTCATCTTCACCGTCATCGAACGCAAGGACATCGCGCAGGCGCTCTCGACCGTCAAGTCACACGAACCCGACGCGTTCTACAGCATCGAGGACGTCAGGGCATGCAACAGAAAGACCCACGCCAAGACGCGGTTCGGCTTCGGGATCCTGCGCAAAGGGAAGTAGGAATCAGTCCTGCCGCAGATGCACGACCGCCTCGATATGCTCGGTCTGCGGGAAGAGATCGAAGGCGGCCACTGAGGCAATTGAGTATCCTGCGCGCACGAACGACTGCAGCTCAAGCGCAATCCTTGATGGGTTGCATGAGACGTACACGACTTCCTTTGGTCGTCGCTGCAGCAGGCGGGCTATCGCCTTTGGATGCATGCCTGAGCGCGGCGGATCGACGATCGCGGCGATGATGCCTTCCGCTTTCACCTTGTGGCTGTCCGCGGCATCCAATCCGACCACTTCGACATTCGGCAGGTCAGCGGCGTTCAACCTTGCGCATTCCACCGACAAGGGATGCGACTCGACGAGAACGACCTTCTCGAACAGATCCTTGGCGCTGACGCCGAAGACGCCGACACCGCTGTACAGATCAAGAAGCGTGTTCGCGCCGCAGTCGCGCAGCGCATCCACGACGTACGAGACCAGACGCTGCGCCATCGAAGCGTTGTTCTGGAAGAAGGCCTGAGAATGGAAGACGAAACGACGGCCAGCGATCATCTCATCGAGGTACGGGGATCCCTTGACGACCTGGAAATCTTCTGAGAGGCCAGTGTCCGTGTTCGAGGGAACACGGGCGATGATGACATTGTCCGCGGACGACGATCTCGCGAAATCAGTCACCTGACCGAGGGCATCACGCTGCTCGTCGGAGTTGATGACTAAGGAAATCGTTGATGACCGCGACGTCGTCCTGATGACCGCGTACCTGAACACTCCCCTTCTCTGCTGCGGATTGAACGTAGAGACCCGCTTGGCCAGAGGTCTCACCTCGGCAAGCAACGCATTGATCCGCGGATCGGAAATAGGGCAATGGTCCACGTCGACGACGTCGCGCCAGTTGCCCTTCCTACGAAGGCCTATGCCTCCCTGGTGGAAGATGAAGTCCATACGGTTCCGATAGCCGAACGGCTCGCCGGAACATATCTTCACGTCGTCGAAACCGAGGAGGGAAGACACTTTCGCGCGCTTGCCCTCGACCTGCTTCTCATACTCCACGTCCTGAGCACTGCATCCACCGCA
>JBDRLR010000119.1:0-4613 GCA_043812855.1 Nanobdellota archaeon
GTCGTCGGCGGCCCCAGCGCCGGCGGAGCACTGACCGTGCTGACCATCGCAGTCCTCGGCGACCTGCCGCTGGACAACGAGACCGTCATGACCGGGACCATCCAAAGCGGAGGACTCATCGGACCCGTCGCAGGCATCAAACAGAAAGCCATGGCCGCACAGCGCGCAGGATTCAAACGAGTCATCGTCCCAAGCCTTGAGATCGGCCGCAACGAGACAGACAACCTGAGCCTCAACGTCGAGATCATCCCAGTCATCAGCCTCGAAGAGGCCCTCGAAGTCTTCACCGGCAAAACATTCTTGGAACCGACGGCGACCGTGAACCGGCCGGCAGAGTACACCGAACGCATGCGCACCATCGCACACGACCTGTGCGGCAGAGCCACGCAACTCAACGACTCCCTCTCCCCCCAGCTCAAAGACATCGAAGACAACCAATACAACCTCAGCGTCAGCCGCATGTCCCAAGCGAGGACCGCGCTCGACCAAGAGGCATACTACAGCGCGGCATCCTTGTGCTTCTCAGCAAACCTCCAACTGCGCAACCTGCAGCTCTCAGAAAAGACCGCCGATGAGCTGCGAAGCTACGCAGACAACCTCCTCGACCGAATCGACGAGACGACCGCAGAGATCCGCACCCTGCCGCTCAACACCATCAGCGACCTGCAGACCTACATGATCGTCGCCGAGCGACTCGAAGAAGCAAAAGAGAACCTGGCCAGCGAAGACCCCGCCAACTACAGCCATGAAACCGTCGCCTACGCCATCGAAAGATACAACAGCGCCGCGACATGGAGCCAATTCTTCGGCATGCAAGGAGAAGCGCTCATCGTGGACCAGAAGACCATGCAGGAAGGATGCCTGCGGAAGCTCAGCGAAGCGGAAGACCGTCTCAACTACCTCGGCCTATTCGCCACGCAGCTCGTGGACCCTCTCAGGGTGCGCATGAAAGCGGCGTACACCGACTACAACCGAGGGAACTCCGCACTGTGCATGTACCGGGCAAGCATCATCAAAGCGGAAGCGGACGTCATGCTTTCCAGCATCGCCGTGGAAGCAGACCAGATCCAGGACCTCATCAGCCAGAAGCTGAACGCCACACGACGCGTCATCTCCAAACAACAAGAACGCGGCCTCGTACCCATCATGGGCATCTCATACTACGAATACGCAAAGACACTACAGGAAAGCGAACCGATGAGCAGCCTCACCTTCGCGCAATACGCACTGGAACTCTCCAATCTCGACATGTACTTCCCAAAGAAACAAACCCTCCGCACAATCGACATCTCGTCAGTTCCATGGACCACAACCCACCTGCTGCTTTCAGGGCTCATCGGCATCGCCATCGGCGCACTCATCATGCTGCCAAAGCGGAAACGAAGAATCGTCAGTAGAATGAACGAGACAAAGCAACCGCCAAAGAAACGACGAACACCCCAAAAGAAAGCAGCGAAGAAATCACGAAAAGTCACAAAATAAATCATCCATCTCCCATTTGGTCAACTTCTTCTTGTTGAGACGCTCCATGCTCTTCTTCTTGCTCGCAATAGAACCCGCCTCCTCCTCAATATCATCAAAACCGTACTGCTCTTCTTCCATGGTAGCACCTCCAGGCAGGTCGAACTTGAGATCTATTGCCTGAACGTCCTGCGGAAACAATTCGTGAATTTCCGCGTCTTGCATTCCTTGTCCAAAAGCTCCCAATATCTTGCGATCTCCTCTTTCTCCTGATCACTGACCGCCAGGAACCTGGACCCCTTGATTTGTACGGGCTTCATTGGAACACACCTTCACTACTCTTCAGTCGTTATTACTATTTAAACCTTTCGGTTTTTGAGTACTGTTGAGTAGTGTATATTTCTTCTCTCCCATGGCAGACGCAGAATAAGCGCAGAATGACTATAAACGCCCTAAAACACCATACTGGGGCATTCCAGACATCCCTTCACCGCCAATCCTTCACTCTGCGTCATTGAACAACCTATCCATCTCGAACTTCGAGACGCGACGCTTATTGAGGATATCCATCGACGGCTCTCTAGACCCGCTGAGATCGACGTCAGCTTCCAAATCTAGGTCGTCAAACTCCTCATTCGTTTTCACCACCCCCATTCACGCGACGCAGCCAGACCACGCCGACTAAGCCAATCAAGCATTCGACCAATAAAAAGGTTTCGACAAATCGACATGGAAAACAATATGGAACGTCATTTTGAGCACCAGACGGGCACGAATCAACCCAGGACAAATCTCGCCATGGATCCACATCGAAGACAGGAATAGATCACACGGCCCTGCTGGACACGCACCCTGCACGTCTTCCCCTGCACGGCAAATACTCCGCACGACTTGCAGAACCTACGCTTGAGAGCGCGAGGAATAGGCACCTTATTTCGCATCGACATCCGCCGCGCCATCGCAACATACTCATCAGCGAGGTCAGGATCGCTCTTGGCAACCTTCCCTGCCTGGTCGAAGAGAACCACAATCCTCTGAGCAGCCACTTTACGGATATCCCCCTTTGAGCGGACCTTCGCCATACACATTGGAGGCCTACCGAGCGTTATAAAGATGCCGGGACGGACCGCAGTGAATGTCTCGTTGCGCTCGATCTGTTCCTGCCCTGCTCACGCGATCTTCGTCGCGTGTTGACTGACATTCCCCGTGAGTTCGGGAAATCGAAGTGCGCGAAAATCAACGATTTTCGGCACGCGAAAACGGCAGTTTTCGCTGATTTCCGAACGCTCGGAAACGCAGTTTCCGGTGCAGGAAAACACGTGGTTTTCCATGTTTCACAAACGTCCCATTTGCCGAAGGGACCTCCTCCTTGTCAGCGTGCTTCTACATTCGATGATGCTCACCTGTAAGGACAGCAACCCGAGTATCCCATTTAGTCCAGGCAGCGCATAGATATTTAAGGCTGCTTCGTCCAGACTGCTCTATGAGCGAGACACTCGAGCAGTTCTGCAGACGATTCGACTGCAAAGCACCGCAGGCCAAACCCACCACCCACGACTACAGCCTCGTGACGGACCAACTACGCAGCACTCTGCGACAGATCCCGGCACAAGCGACGTCGGCGGGCCTTGCGCTGGGCCGCAGCGGCACACGATTCACACCGACACCCGCACTGCTCACCCTGCTCGCCACCAAGACAAACCAGAAGGCCATCGTCAACGACAAAGGCGCATGGCTCTTCATCTGCGGACGAGATATCCTGGAAGCGAGCATCACACACTGCGCCGACCACGGCGACGTCATCATCCTGACGACCCGAGGCGAAGCCATCGGATGGGGCACCGTGCAGACCAAGAACGGAAAGCGACTCATCAAGAACAGATTCGACATCGGCGACTACCTGCGCCGAGAAGACAGGACTAGCGCCTGGACTTCGAACGCTTGACCACAGATGACCTCTTAGGCCTCGCCTGACTCTCCTTCCTTATGCTTCCCCTTGGTTCGACGACCGACTTCACAACCTTCTTAGCTTTCCTGAGATGCAAAGGTTTCGATCCCTTGTTCTTGGCCCTAGCGCCTGCCTCGACAACGGAAGCCACAACTGCGAGCGGTTCATCAGGAACATCAACCGGGAACCTCGAATTCTCGATCGCCTGCACCGCGACCAAAGGCTGCCCGGACACCATCATGATCGAGGCGCCGCCACCCGTGGAGACCAGATCGAAGCGATCAGCAACGCCGAACTTCTGCGCGGCCGCAGCACTATCCCCCCCGCCGATGACACGCAGGGACGAAAGCGAAGCGACCACCTCGGCCAATCTCTTCGAGCCCTGCGCGAAGGCATCAATCTCGAACACGCCGATCGGACCAGCCCAGAAGATCGTCTTGGCGGACTTGAGGACACCGATGTACTGCTCGATCGTCTTTGGACCAAGATCCACGATGAAACCATCGCACGGCTTGCCTACCTGCAGGACTTTGGTCTTTGCACCTGCCTCGAACTTCGAGGCGACTACCACATCAACAGGAACCTTGACCCTGGAATCCCCCTTCAGGGATCGGACCAGTGGCTCAGCGTCCTTTGACACCTTGCTCTGACCCACCTGTGCGCCAGCGACCTTCAGAAACGTGTTGGCGAGGACGCCTCCTGTGAGCAGCGCATCCACTTTGGGCATCAACGACTTGAACAAGTCAAGCTTGTCCGACTTCGCGCCTCCCAAGATGACCACAAACGGACGCGCAGGATCGGTCGCGACCTTGGAGAGGGCCGAGAGCTCCTGCTCGACAAGCAGACCCACACAGGAAGGGATGTACCTAGGGACCCCTACCATCGAGGCGTGCGCACGATGACAATTCGCGAAGGCGTCATCGACATAGACGTCAGCCAGCCTGGCCAGCGCCTTGGCGAACGTCTCGTCATCGGCCTCCTCCTCTTCGTGGAATCTGGCATTCTCAAGCAAGATGATATCTCCAGGACGCATCGCCTTGACCGCGGACGAGACATCAGGACCCACACAGTCATTGAGCTTCATGACTTGCTTGGCCAACGCGTGACCGAGATAGATTGCGATGCGGCTCATGCTCAAGGCAGGCTCCACACCCTTGGGCCGACCATTATGGCTGACAATGACGACCTTGGCGTTCCGCTCGAG
>JBDRLR010000120.1:0-2580 GCA_043812855.1 Nanobdellota archaeon
CCCGTCTTCCTTTTGCCGTCAGGTGGATTGGTGCGTAGGGTTCCTGCCTGATGTATCCTGCGGTCTGCAGCTGGGTGAGCATCTCGGACACGCTTGCTTTCGACACTAAGAGATAGGAGGAGAGGTTGACGAGTCGCAGACTCTTCCCTCGTTCTTCAAGAAGGTAGAGCGCGCGCAGATAATCTCCTCTGTTGGATGAGAGCACAAGTTAGGGAAGCCTAACTTCTTCTTAAATGTTCCGGCCGCAGGGTTAAGTCGCACTGGTTGAGTTAGGAAGAGCATTGCCTTGGAGTGTTGTCCTGAGCATGTCATTTCGGAACGAAATCAACGGCATGCGAGGCTCTTCCCTGCGACCGGAGGGAGCAGTAAGTCTCCGTAGTGCTCTTCCACTCGATCAGCTCAATAGATGTGACTTAGCACCTACAGGGCAAAATATTTATACTGCGCCCCCGGTGGTCTGCCCATGCAGAAGAGGGGGAGCTATTTCTTTGTTCTTGACGTGTTCCTAGCGGGAGCCATCATCGTGCTCACGCTCGTCATCATCCTCTCGAGCCGCAGCAACGCGCCGCAGCCGCAGCAGACGTACACGACGGCGGAGGACTTCTTGACGTCCATCTCCACGACGCAGTTCCGTGACGTGCAGAATCCTTGGCAGCGTCGCCTGCAGGAGGCGGGTTTCGTGAATCGCACGGAGTGGAACCTGGACCAGGTCGTGGCGAGTCTTGACTACTATGATTTCAGCACGAACGGCTCGCAGGTGTGGCAGCCGGTGGCTGATGACACGAACATGTCTTTTGTCTTCGTGCAGAGCCTGCAGGAGGGCTTGGTCCCCGCTCAGTTCGGGTTCAGTTATGCTCTCATCGACGGCGCGGATAGGCGCATCATCTACAACCGCAGCAACGACACCTTGGACAGCGCGACGACGGTGCTCAGCGCTCGGCGTATCACGTTCTTTCCTATCGACTCAAGTTCGATCTATGGTCCGGTCATAACGGAGGTGAAGGTGTGGAATTGAGGCGAAAAGCGGTCCTCTTCAGCCTCATCGCCTTGATGATGGCGGGCCTGTTCATCCTGCTCTTCTCGACCGATGTCCGGACTCCTCGTGATTATCGCAATCCTCTTGTTGAGCTCAAGGTGCGAAGCCTCAAGTTCTTCTCGGAGAGCTCCGAGGATTACATGCGCGACGCCGCGGTCCTCTCGTCGAGACGGGTGCTTGAGGGCATGGCGGACCACATCGCGACCAAGGATATGCATATCAACAGCGAGGAGGAACTGCATTGTTTCTTCGATCAGATGTTCCGAAACGGCACGGTGGGGATGATCGGCGGGGTTGCGCCGGGGGAACCGCTAAGCGCAAAAGCAGGTAGAGTTAGTACAGGCCCCTATCCCTACAACAACTGGCAGGACCCCTTGCTTGCTCCCCCGCCTGAGACTGAAGTGATTCCGGGCACAAAGATTTATCAGCGATTCAGACCACTCATGGACGGGTCAATACGCGGTGTGGAAAATGTGTGGATTTACACAGATCAAGTAATCCCGGATGTCACCATGACTGTGCAACTTTGGAACGTCAGTTGCGGATTGCCATCAGAACTTCTGGCAACCACGCAAGTCGTGTTCAATAGCGTAAACAGAGCGACTCCTGCGGCTGATTGGACTGCTCCGCACAATATTCAGTTTGCGGCCCCAGTGGGACTCAAGCAGACTTTCGAATACCTCCTGGTGTTTTCTGCAGACGGAAAAATCTTCGTGGGCCACGAAAGACTCACCCCCGACGATCCGAGTGTAGTCCTCGGCAACATCGTGCCGAACCTCACGTACGCTCCGCTCGATTACTCCTCGTTCAACGCATTGATGGGAAACTACAGCGATCTGGCGGCGGACAATCTCAACATCAATTCATCCGTCACGCTCAATGATGTCAGCATATTCCAGGTGTATCCTTGGGTGGTCCAGGTGCGGGTGAACACGACGATGCGCAGCCAGGACAACTATTCGACGTACACCAAGAATTTCACCTTCGATGTCGAGGTGCCCATAGCCGGGCTGCAGGATCCTCTCTTCGCGTACTGGGGCAAGTATCCGAAGATGATCGTGCCGACGAACATCACGCAGGACGCGGATTTCAATGTGCAGTCGTTCACGCAGTTTGTCAAGGATGAGCAGTACAAGGCGGCGAAGAACATCAGCGTCTCGTACCTCGACCGTCTGATGGACCATGTGGTCCTCTCGGATTGCTGTGGCATCATGTCGGTCATCACACCGTCAAGGATCCCGCTCATCGCGGATCGGGACATCGCCAATTATTCCTACATCGACTTCTTTTTCATCAACGACACCCTGTTTAACCAGTCGTGCAGCGAGCTCTTCAACATCACCTACAACGATCCGTTGTGGAAGGGCACCGATGATCCTGGCGGCAAGTGGATGAACGTCTCGAAGTTCGACTGGGCGCATCTCGTCCATTTCGGCGTGGCGAACACATACTGGAACCTGACGCAATGCCCGCCCCTGCCCTAGAGACGTCGGAATCCGCAAGTCTGAGAGAAACTAACCACTGTTGAATAATGAACAAAGTTT
>JBDRLR010000121.1:0-2998 GCA_043812855.1 Nanobdellota archaeon
CGGATGCCCTATCTGAGAAGAAGGTGTTGCTCGATGGTGTTCGCGATGCGAAGCGGGAGTACGGCGATCTTTGCGCACGCATCAAGGATCCTCGCCTCAGGCTGATCGCGGACATAATCCATCAGTACACGTTCATTCGCACGGATCGGTTGGACCAGTGGAAGCGGGCGCAGGCCAAGCTGCGCCGAGCGTTCGATATCATCGCGCAGGATCTCGCGAGGACGACGGGTCTGCCCTGGACGAGGGATGTGGTCGTCAGTTGCCTCAACGAGGAGATCATGGAGTATTGCGGCCACAGGATGCCGCCTGTGTTCGAGGATGTTATCAAGAGGTCGGGCAACGATTACGTGTATTACTGCGATCCCGCGCCGCACATCATGACTGACGCATCTGCCGTCAAGAGTATCGTCGATGCCGTCGTCTTGCAGGAATCAAGAAAGTCGGACATCCGCGGGACGGTCGCGTATTCCGGCAAGGTATCTGGTCGCGTGGTGCTCGTCAAGGGGAAGGGGGATCTTCGCGATGTGCGTGAAGGTGACATCCTGGTTGCGAAGGTGACTTTGCCTGAGTATACTCCTGCGATGCGAAGGGCGGCGGCGGTCGTCACGGAAGAGGGCGGTATCACGTCGCACGCGGCGGTCATCGCGCGTGAGCTGCGAAAGCCCTGCATTGTCGGCACGTCGAATTGCATGCGACTTCTGGATGCGGGTGACCTCGTCGAGGTCGACGCGGACAAGGGTGTGGTGAGGAAGATTGGACAAGGATGAGTTCCTCGCGATCATCGCAAAGAACAGTTTGCGTCCTGCCTCGTGCAGGGATCTCTCGTTGTTCACCTTGAGCGTGATCGGCGAGGCCTATTGTGTGCGTCTGCGCGGCTTCGTGGGTTTCGTTGTCCCTGCGATGGCCGCGGTGGGGCGAGATCGCTGGTTCTACTCGTTCATGGATGAGCCTCTGTGGCGGGAGCGGACGCGTGGATTGGTGGATCGGGGTCAGGCGGACGCGGCATTGGATCGTGCCTGGGTTGTCTTCGAGAAGGTTAGTGCCGCCTTCGAGGCGATGGACATCATCGATTTCGCATTGGAATATTATGTGGAGTATGTCGCCGCGATCGGTGTGCATAATGGATTTTGGCGTCTTGCTGACACGATGGATGCGTTGCCTGCGGAGTTGATGGCTCGAGTCGCAAGCGAACGTGAGCGTATTGCTGCCTTGTATCCTGAGGTGGAGCGTCGCCTGATCGAGCGGTTCGCGGCTATCGAATTTGAGAAAGGATTGCCCGCGGATTCGTTGCGCAATGCGACTTTGGGAGAGTTTCGCTCTTGGCATGTGGGCGGCAGTCTCATCACTGATGGCCGCGGTGATGGGTATGGGTATGTTCGTGAGGGTGCGTGCGAGTCGGTGACGTCTCGATCCGATGTGGTGGGTGCTCTGCAGTCGCTTCTTCCTGCGGCGCAGGATGGGTTGGTGCGTGGGAAGGTCGCATTTCCCGGTCGGGTCACGGGCAGGGTGGTGTTGCTGACGCGAGACATACAGGTGTCTGGATCAGGATTTGTTCTGGTTGCCCCATCGACGCATCCGCAGATGATGGAGGTGATGGGTCGCTCGTGCGCGATCGTCACGGATGAGGGTGGGGTCCTCAGTCATGCTTCCATCGCGGCTCGTGAGCTCCGAAAGCCCTGTGTCATAGGCACGAAGATAGCCACAAGAGTTTTCGAGGATGGCGACCTCGTCGAGGTCGATGCGGACAAGGGGATAGTCAGGAAGATATAGTCGCGTCCAATTCTATTTGCCGTCGGATCTGATTGTTCGCTTGTCTTTCTTCTCCTCAAGATAGTTCTTCTTGGTCATGATGCTCTTTCCAAGGGTGTTCTCGAGGTCCTTGCGTGCCCGTCCTGCGATCCCGCCGCCTTTTTTGGCTGTCTCCTTGCACTCGTCGAATCCTTGTGAGTCCTCTGCCTTGGTTATCTCGGTAGTGCTCTTCTTCCCTAGCATGGTGAAGATGAGTTCAAGGTCGGTCATGTGGTCTCGCAGGTTCTGGTTCTTCTTCTGCAGTCTCTTGAAGTCCTTGTATTCTCCGACGGTCTTTCCGAATGTGGCTTTGCTGATCTCGTTGGTGAGGATGCTGAATTCCTGTTCGGTCTTGACTTCGCGACCTTTCCATTCTTCGGTCAGTTCCTCTCGTATGGCTATGCTTCGAAGTCGCTTGTCGATCCAGTCCTTAGGGTATCCTTTCAGTTCGTAGTATTTCTTTATCCTGTCCTGTCCGAGCTCTGGGTTCTCGATCTCTTCGATGCGCTCATAGCCGACTTGGGCAAGCCATTGCTTGAATGGTTCGGCCTTCTTGGATGGGATGGATTGGATGATTCTGAACAGAGATCTGGTGTTTGCGCAGTCTGTGGCGTACGCTTTGCTATCGGATGATATCAGTTTTAGTTGTACCTAGATTGGGGACAACTCAAGGGATGCGAATTCTCTGTCTTTGACTTTTCCCCAGTATTGTCGGGGTGTTGGGCTGTCGGTGAGTACGGCTACCACGTCCACGATCGAGAAATACCACTCATCGTTGTGCCAGACTCTTCTGATTTTCTTGTCTTGGAAGACGACCAGCTTGTTTCTCTCGTCCATGGAGTGGTGGATGTGTCTTCTCCTTATAAGTTTTGGGCGGCTCTGTCCAGTGATTGCGCGTTGATATTCGAAGATTCTTGGGTTTCTGTCGGAAGCGCGGGACAGGGTGCACCACTTTCGCCGCGTTTGGGTTGCGCGCGCGTACTGAGCGGCTCAGTAGCTCTTGGCGATGTACACGATGTGTTTCGCCGGCTTTCCGCATACGGCGCAGACGCTTCCTTTGGGTACGGTATCTTCTTTGGGCCAGAGCGTTCCGCACACTTCGCCGCCTTCGGTCTCTGCTTTCATCACGTCCATGCAGGGGTCGCCCGCGTTCTGTGTGGAGCACCAGGGTGCCTTGATGAATCCTCGGTATTCCTTGATGATGGTCTTG
>JBDRLR010000122.1:0-14955 GCA_043812855.1 Nanobdellota archaeon
CAAGACCATCATCAAGGAATACCGAGGATTCATCAAGGCACCCTGGTGCTCCACACAGAACGCGGGCGACCCCTGCATGGACGTGATGAAAGCAGAGACCGAAGGCGGCGAAGTGTGCGGAACGCTCTGGCCCAAAGAAGACGCTGTGCCGAAAGGAAGCGTGTGCGCCGTGTGCGGAAAGCCGGCGAAACACATCGTGTATGTGGCGAAGAGCTACTGAATCTTCCTCACCACGCCCTTGTCGGCATCCACCTCGACAAGGTCACCATCCTTGAATGTCCTCGTCGCGTTCTTGGTACCGATGATACATGGAATCCTGAGCTCACGAGCCGCGATGGAAGCATGACTGAGCACCCCACCCTCGTCCGTGACGATCGCGCACGAGCGAGCCATCACTTCCATCATCTGAGGATGCGTCGACGGCGCAACCAGGACAAATCCTGATCCCGACACCGGTTTGCCTTGCGTCAGCAACACCACCCTGCCCGAAACCCGACCAGGAAAGGCGACCTGCCCACGCACCAGCCCATCCTGCGCCGCAGGAAGAAGCGACTGCAGAGCACCCACCACATCGGATCGAGACGTCACCGATTCGCGCGAGCCCTCGCGAGCATACACATAGCCCGCACCGCGGCCATCAGTGATGAGACCGCCACCCGCACGCCAAGAGCGAAACTCCCCCAGAGTCGCATTGCGCAACGAACCCGCGAGCAATCCTTTCTCACCTTCGATAGCCGCGAACCGCTCGATCAGGCGACGCTCCACCTCAGGATACAAGGAGGCAATACGCTCACGCTCCCTGGCGACTCGAGCCATCAACTCCGCAGGCAGCGCATCCTGCGTGTCAGCAAGGCGCCAAAATCCATTATGCACACCGATCGCGGCGACATACTCCACATAATATTCCAATGCGAAATCGACGATGTCCATCTCCTCGAAGCGGACACGAACATCCTCAAAGACAGCCCAGGCACGATCCAAGGCCGCGTCGGCATGACCCTTGTCCACCAATCCACGCGTCCTCTCTCTCCACAGAGCCTCATCCATGAATGCATGAAACCAACGATCACGCCCAACCGCAGCCATCGCCGGAACCACGAAACCCACGAAGTGACGCAGACGCACACAGTACGCCTCACCGATCACGCTCAGAGAGAACAACGAGAGATCCCTGCACGAGGCAGGACGCAGACCGTTCTTCGCGATGAGCGCGAGCAACTCATCCTTGTCCAATCTTCCTCACCACACCGTTGTTTGCGTCGACCTCTATCAAGTCTCCGTCCTTGAATACCTTCGTCGCATTCTTGGTACCGATGACGCAGGGCTTGCCCATCTCACGAGACACGATCGCCGCATGACATGTAATACCACCCTCATCAGTCACTATCGCGCAAGCGCGTCTTAGAAGAGGCATATACTCAGGACGAGTCATGCCCGCTATAAGGACATCACCATCTCGAATCGTCGCGCCACGTGAATCCAAAATGATCCTGGCACGCCCGCTCACCTTGCCCCGATTCGCAGTGTGACCACACACGACACCCGCGCCAGCCTCATGCAAGGGGCGCCCCTCCATGATATCCTTGTTCACCTCAACAGAGCCATACTCCAGACGGATATCGCCCTCCCCGTCAATGAATGCGGTAACTCCGCCTGACCTTCTCACCAGCTCATCACCGATACTCTTCATATGTCCGGGCCCTTTCAGCACATCCTCGAATGAACAGTAGTTCACATATCTTGAATCGAGACCAGCATCACTGAGCACTCGTGCCGTCGCGCGCATCATCACCACAGCAGCCTTCATCAGCTGATCCTTACGCACGTCACGCAACATCATCATGAGCTGCACTAGAGACACCAATCTGCGCTCCTCAACAGACAACGCATCCAGGAAAGCGATATGATCCCTTTCACGCGCCTCTCTCTCATTACGGAGGCGATCCAAGCAAGAATCAACATCCCTATTCCCATACTCCCGCTCCATCGTGGCTTGCAGCTCACCCACATCAACCATCGAATCATACCCCGTATAACTATATGCACAGAGCTCGGCAACCCTCCTCCAAGGAGTATTCTTCCCGCGGAGCGTGTACACATACTCATCACGGCGCTTGTCGAACGAAGCAGCCACAGGCAACGTGGCCAAAGCCCACATCTCAGTCAATCGCGCCTCAGATATGGAGCTGCGGACAGAATCCAACAATCGGACACACATATCCTTGTCAAAATACATGGTAAAGAAAGCGAACGCATTATTCGTCCAGGCCATATCCTTGATCCTCGCAGCGGCGTCCAACAACACACCCACATCGCGCCCCACCAAAGAACCAGAGACCGCCTCTTCATACAAGCAGTCAATGCGCCGCCCATTCTCGTTGAACAGCGAAAGACCCCTATCCAGCACACCAGGATCAGACCAGTACCCGGCAAATACCTCGTTCGTCATCTCCATCACATTCCCAAGCGCGTAATACATAGTGTTCTTCACACCCATATTCATAAGAACAGGAAATGACCTGATACCACGATAGAACATCCCCCCGAATCGCTCAGTATTCCAACCACTTATCTGGATCAATATCGACCCCTGGGTTATCGGCGGAGATATCTCTCTCCCCCCTGCCGCCTTGATAAAATCATGCGCCAGATGAACAGGATCAGACTCAACCATCTATCTTCCTCACCACACCGTTGTTTGCGTCGACCTCGACGAGGTCACCCGCATCCAGAAGCCGCATGCAATTCGACGTGCCGACAATGCATGGCTTTTTCAGCTCGCGCGCAATGACCGCCGCGTGCGACGTAATACCTCCCTCTTCCGTGACGACCGCCGCCGCCCTTCGCATCGCAGGAGTATACTCAGGCAACGTCACCTTCGCGACCAGGATGTCACCTTCACGCACATGGCGAAGATCCCCCTTCCCCTTGACAAGCACCACGCGACCAGAGACCTTGCCGGAATACGCGACCGTCCCGCGGATGCCCAACTTTCTCGATTCCTGCAAAACGACCGCATCGACAATGCTCTTGACTGCTGACACGTCCGTCACGATGTGCGGCGAAGGATCACAGTAATACACATAATCGTTACCCTTCCTCTTGACGACCTCCTCGAACACCGGCGGCAGTCCATGACCACAATATTCCAGTATCTCCCCGTTCAGACAACTGACGACCAATCCACGCGTCCACGGCAGACCTGTCGTCCTTGCGAGATCCTGCGCGACGATATCAAACGCTCCGCGGAGCTTTGCCTGCGTCCGCTTCCAATGGTCCAGCCGATCCGTGCGGATGAATGTGTACTGATGGATTATGTCCGCGATCAGCTTGAGACGAGAATCCTTGATGCGTCCGCGAATATCCTCATAGTCCCTCTTCGCCTTGCGCACACCCTCGAGCAAGGACTTCTTCTCCGACCTCGCATCCGCTGCGCTGAGCTTGCCGATCAGATCCATGAAGTGGCCGCGGTCAAGCAAAGGCTCGACAAACGAGTACTCACTATACCAATCAAACTTCCGCACCAACGATTCGGGACTCGGCTCCCCCGTAAGGACGCTCTCGATGATGTCCAGACGCATGAGCTGGTACTCGTTGAGCAAGTCAGGCGTCGCGATCACACCCAGCACTATGTCCGCATCCAGACCACACTCCCCCTTGAGAAGAAGACGACACTGCGGATCCAAGATGCCTTCAATGGCATAAGGCGCAAGAATGATGTATGCATACTCCGTGATGCTCCTCACATACGCTCCATAGACCGATGCGACCCCACACACATCTTTGACCGATGACGCCTTCTGCGCGATCGCGCGCATCGTGCTCTTGAACGACTCATATCCCCTCAAGTGCTCTTCCCAGCCCTGCGGCGATGAAAACCATGTATCGACGATGTCCCTGTGAACCCGCGCCATGTCATCAGTCTCGACATAGCACGCCCTGTCTGTCGCCGAAACCGGAATCGATACGTATCTGGCACCCCAAGGAGACCATATGCCCCTTGCCATCTCATCACGCTGCGCAGTCATCGGCCGTGTCGCGAAGCGAGTGACGCTCCCGATGAAACCAGGAATCGCAGACTTTGCGACCTTGACAATCGACGAGTCCACAGGTGGCTGGGCATCTCCGACACCCACATCTACAATCTTCCTCACCACACCCTTGTCCGCGTCCACCTCTATCAAGTCTCCGTCCTTGAAAACTCTTGTGGCTATCTTCGTACCGATGACGCACGGCTTACCCATCTCCCTGGCGACGATCGCCGCATGACACGTGATACCACCCTCATCGGTGACAAATGCCGCAGCTTTCTCCATGGCCGCGATGAAGTGAGGAAAGGTCATCGGAACGACAAGGATGTCACCACGACCCACCTTATCCAGATCAGTGTATTCGACCACGATGCGCGCCGTCCCTTTCGCGACGCCACCCATCGCACAAGCGCCAACCACCTCATTCGAATCCGCGACGGGCAGACGCAGAAGCCCGCTCGCCCGCAGACGCTCAAGATCAGGCCCCGCTATGACGAAAGGAACATCATCGATGATCGCAGGAGCGAATCCACTGCGGCGAAGCGCGACGACGCCACCCAATCCTTCGACGGCACCTTCAAGAGCGCCTATCATCTCATCGATACGGAGATAGAGCACATCATCATACGACAATCCCAAGCGACCAGCGACCTTCTCGAGCAGAGGAACCAGGAGCGCATTCGCCTGCGCGAGAATCTCCGTGCGAAAAGAACGCGCGTACACCAACTCCTTGACCGCACGAATACGCGCGACCTGCTCATCCGACAACGCGTGCGCCTTGACAAAGTCCCTCGTCACCTTCGCCGACCGAAGACGAGGCGACCTCACCGAACGCATCATCACGACCGGATCCCCCTCCAACATGACTGCCAACCTGGACCTGAACTGCGCAAGAGTCATCGACGGCTCCATCAACCACCGCACACCAAGCCATCCGAACTCACGCGCATGAGACTCAAGCATACCAGTCACCTTCGGATCATCGATGGAGAGGCCTTCCTTGCTGACCACGACGGCGATGGACAACAGATCAAGAAGCTCTCGAGTGGTATCAGTCTCCTTGTCCATCGTCGTCAAGGCCTCATAGACCTCCTGGTCCACCCGACCTGTCACCGAGCGGAGCAGATCAGCGACATTCTCCTCCAGATACCGCTCCACACAAATGATCGGGATGAGGAAGGACGCGACATGACCATACAGCTCCTTGATGCTGCGCAGGGTTCCTGCATCAGCCTCAAGATCAGTCCCCAAGAACGCATGCAACTGACTCGCATTACGGTACAGACGCCGCGCCACCCCAACCAGACCTTCAGCGCCATCCGCAACCATCAGCTGGACAGCCACCCGATGAATATCCTCGCTGAAAGCCACCGTCGTGAATATGTGCCCCTCAAAAAGGATGTCACCATTGGGCTCGACGTGTCCACCCATCACCTCATCGATATTGCGCGAGACCTGACCGCACCGTATCAAGTCACCGATGAACACACAGCAACGACGCTCAGCAGTACGCCGCCACTCCCCCTTGGAACGGATCCTTGCGAGGAGATCATCACCAGGAATAATCTTGCGAACGATTCCCTTGTCCGCGTCCACCTCGACGAGATCGCCATCCTTGAGCCTCCTCGTCGCATCCTTAGTCCCGATGATGCACGGTTTTCTCATCTCCCTGGCGACGATCGCCGCATGACAAGTGATACCGCCCTCGTCAGTCACGAACGCAGACGCCTTTCTCATCGCCACAATGAAATCAGGAGTAGTCATAGGCGCGACAAGGATATCACCTGCAGAAACCTTAGACACATCAGAAACAGCGACAACAATCTTCACTCTCCCCTGCACCTTCCCCTTGAACGCAGGAGTCCCAGAAAGGACCCCCTCCTCGCTCTTAGGGCGCACACACCAATCCTTTTCCCAAATGGCAAACTCAGAAGAATCAGTCGAGAACAACAACTCTCCAGGCCTCAAGGTCGCCATAGCATAGGCTTCGCGACGCCTGGCAAGCTCCTGGGCAGAAACCACTCTGCCTTGCCGCAACTCATCAATCCGATAATTGAGCAGATCATCATACAAGATACCTCTCACCCTGGCCACCGCATCAAGCAAAGGCCGCGCCCTGACAAAGAGCATGTTTATCCAATCAGTCCTATACGTCCTGAAATAGACAAGCTCACGAGCGATATTGACAATCGCCATCTGCCAATCATCCAGACATAAAGACCTCTCAAGATCAGATCGGTCCTTCATCGAAGCGGCCCTGGCAGACTCAAGATTAAGAATCTCCTTGGAAGGATCCACAATGCCAATCGCACTCCTGAAGACATCCTGGGCGGACCACTCAGGCGCATTCGCACCCCTCGCACCTATCCAACCGAACCTATGCGAATGATCACGGAAACGCGCCTGCAAAGACACAGGCAGAGCCTTGAGAGAAGACCCCTTGCCCTTGACAAGAACAGAGAGACGCAAAAGCGAATCATGCTCCTGCGAGGGAAGAGTCTCCTTGTCCGGCAGGCAAAGAAGAAGCATCTCAGATACATGACGCCCCTTGGACGCCAGAATAGCCTTGAGCTCATCCTCGACAGGCTCTTGGAGAGCAAAGCCCCTCAATGACAGACAGAAATCAGTGTACTTGCGTGAGAACACGTCAAAAAGAGACAACACATCATCCTTGGAAGTATGGGACAGATCCTTCTTGCCTTGCGCCTCGCAGAAAGCGAGAAGCTCATCACCCCAACCGTAAACCCTATCGAACACACCCTGGATGTAACCAGGAATCTCACGTTCCCTATCCAAAAGAGCCTCGGCCAACTTGAGATCCTCAGGGCCATAGTAATACGCCCCGTCAACATAGGCGCAACGCGCATACTGATCGACTCCATACATACGACGATAGAGGTCGATGTCCGCATACGAAGTCAAGAAATAATCAGTCATGAGCGGAACATACTTGCGCTCCACAAGCAAGACAAGAGGAGGACCATAGGGAGGCTTGGATGTGGAATCATCGACTTTGCGCACTATACCCTTGTCCGCGTCCACCTCGACGAGGTCGCCATCCTTGAGCCTCCTTGTAGCGTCCTTGGTACCTATAATGCAGGGCTTACCCATCTCCCTTGCGACGATCGCCGCATGACAGGTTATGCCTCCTTCGTCCGTGATGAATCCCACCGCACGGCTCATCGCGGGCAGGAACTCAGGACTCGTCATCGTCGCGACCAGGAAATCGCCGACCTGCACCTTCTGGCATCCAGAAGGAGAGAGGACAATCCTGACTTGCGCACGATACTTCGCATTCGGACCCCGACAGGCGACCACTCCCCAGACATCTTCGCCAGCCGTCTTCGACTCAATCGATCCCTTGACCCGAAAGAAATCATCATCGGAAGCGAAAGCAGTCACTCCATCCGTGGTGACTGTCATGAATGCGGAGGACATGCGATGACAAGCCGCCCTGGAAAGCGCAGCAGGATCCTTCGATAATCCCGAAAGCTCCTCAGTCAAAATGTACTTCATCTCCCCATGCTCAACACCCACAAGCTTCGCGAGCGAGCGCATGATCCCGTCATAGACGATGAACAGACGATAATCGAGCATCTTGCGCTCATCCGTCCAGACGGCAAGCTGATCCAATACAGATATCCAACGGAGCTTCTCCGCGGAGAATCCGCACCCCTTGATGATATCCTCTTTCTGCTTGCGCACAGCGGCCCTGTTCTGACGCAGCGCCGACAACTCCTTCGCAGCATTACCAGACACCTTCTTCTCGCCGATACGCGCAAGGAAATAATCAGCATCCCACATCGTCGGACCATCATAGCCAAAAGGTATCCAATAGAACTCGTCAGAGAGCGACCGCGCTAAGGAAACCGAATCCCCCTCCGCGCAGGCGGCCTGCAATACCCTCTCCTCCATCAAGGTCACGAAGGTCGGGCCGTCAGGAAGCGAGAGCACCGCAATCTCCTCATCAGAGACGGAAAGACGTCGGACCAGCATCTCCCTGACAAGATCGCCCGCGAACAACCACGCAGGCACCGTCGCGACATCATAGTCAACGAACAGCCTCTTCACGTCCTGCGCGAGCCTTATCAACTCGCCAAGACTGCATGAAGAGTAATCCGAACCTTTCTGCTCCGCAAAAAAGACCTCGATCCTCCTCTTGGTATCAGTCGCCAAAGAGAGTATATTATCAAAGCAGCCCTTGGAATCAAGAAGGCTCTCAGCAATATGGACTGCGGCCTTGTCCCAATCGTCCTTGACCATGACCGAACGCATCCTGCCATCACAGAACGTATTGTACTGGACGGACAAGGTAGCACCATATATCTCCCGCACGCTCCGCGATGTCTGGACCTGCGCATTCCAATACACAGGGGAAAGAGCGCACTCACGATCCCTGAAGACCAAGAGCTCAGACTCAATTGCCGCTTTCTTTGGAACATCAATCCTTCGCACCACTCCGTTGTCGGCGTCCACCTCGATCATGTCACCGTCCTTGAAGACCTTCGTCGCATTCTTCGTACCGATGATACAGGGCTTTCGCATCTCTCTGGCGACGATCGCCGCATGACAAGTGATACCACCCTCATCGGTGACGAAGGCGGCGGCACGATTCATGCACGGCAAATAGTCGGGCGTAGTCATCGCAGTCACCAAGATATCACCCACCTCGATCTTGCCCTGCTCGGCGGCAATGATCACGATCTTCGCTCTTCCCACCACCTTACCCTTGCAGGCAGACACACCACGTATCTCATCAGTATCGTATCCCTGCTGCGGATAATGCTCCTCTCTATACCTGAGCATCTCATCCGCGAATATGCAGGTCAACTCATCGTGGTGCAGGAGCACCGCATGACCCCTCTTGCGATTCCGCAAAACGACATCGTCAACCTTGCTCCCGCAGCTCAGCAGAGCAGCCACCTCCTCACAAGTATACCAACCGATGTCAGTCTCGCCCCGCAGACCAAACACCTTCGATATCCTCCGCCAAAGAGCCTCAATGTAGTACAACGCCTCATACAATCTCTCAGTCCTATATGTCCTGAAATAGACGAATTCCTTGAGGAGATCAACATATCGCTGTTCGTCCTGGGTGAATCGGATATCGGCATCGTGATTGCGTCGAGGCGCGGAAAGCTCGCCTTTCACTTTCGCCTCGAAGAAATCCACGCCGTATCCCCTGCTGAACGGCTCCCGATACCCAAGAAAGCCAAACTTGTCGGCGTGCTCCTTGAGCGCCGCCGCGAGGGAGAAGTCCTTGTTCGACATATACTCCTGTCGAATCTTGAGCAACTCCTCATTCTCCAGAACCGGAGCGTTCTTCTTGACCGGAAATGAAACCTGAAGCATCACCTCACCTAACGTGCTGCCTTGGAATCCTTTGCTCTTCACGATGGTCTCCACTTTCCCTTCAATGATCTTGGCAAGCGGATGCGTTATGGGAAGAAACACCAGAAGATCCTTGAGCAACTCCAGCGATTCATCATACTGCGAGATGAGCCCTTCTTGCGACGAGGCGACCACCATATTCCTAGCATACGTCCTGAGAGATTCTCCATGCGCATACCCTCTCTTGATGAACTCCCAGAAAATGCTCAGATCACGGCCCTTGTATGCCTTAACGATTCCACTCACCCAATCCATATCATAATAATAATCGCCGTCGATAATCTCAAGATCCTTGACGTGGTCGTCAAAACCAGTCAGACCCTTGAAACGCATCTCGTCATTCCACGCGCCGGCAAGGATGTGATCGGTCAGCAGACAATGCTTCCTCGACAGGAGCTTCTGGAAATCCGGCTTGTACCCTTCGCGCTCCACATCCTTCAACGTCGTTATCGGCCTTGACTGCACGATGAAGAACTTGTCGTCTTCGAGGGCCCACTCGATATCGACCGGGAACATGTAATGCCTCTCGATCCGCTTGACGATCCTCGCAAGATCCAGGATCCGCGCATCAGTGAGCTTCCTCTTCCCACCATCCTTGGCAGGCACCCACTCATTGCCCTTCTTTGCGCGCACCAGCATCCTCTCCTGATGGCCGATGTTGGAATCGATTAGCCTCTCTTCCTTCTTGCTCACCGTGTAATTGTCAGGAGTTATACTGCCCGAGACCACCGCTTCGCCCAATCCCAATCCAGCCTCGATGAGGATCTGATCGCGGTCCTCAGTGACCGGATGCACGCTGAAGGCGACACCAGCCACCTCTGATTGGATCATCCTCTGCACCACGACCGCGACGCTGATATGATGCGCATGCAAGCCCTTCTCGAAACGATAGAATATCGCTCTTGGCGTGAAGAGAGACGCCCAGCAACGCTTGACATTCTCCAACAAGGAATCATACGTCGTGTTCAGGAATGAATCAAGCTGACCCGCCCACGCGTTCGCGCTGGAATCCTCCGCCGTCGCGCTGGATCTGACCGCCACGAACTCAGCACCTAACGCCATGAAGCTCTCCGTGACGACAGACGCGATGCCAGACGGCATGTCCCTTGACATGATGAGCGCCTGGATGGCCTCAGAAGCCCGCTCGACCGTCTCCACATCCTGATGATTCACCTTGCCCAGATGGGCCTGGATCTCGGACTCAAGACCAGTCTGCTTGAGGAAAAGATCAAAGGAAGCCGAAAGGACGACGAAGCCAGGAGGCACCGGGATGCCCGCGCGCGTCATCTCGCCCAGCGAAGCACCCTTGCCGCCGGCAAGGGCCACGTCAGCCATGGACACATCGTTGAAGAATCTGATGAATTCCATGTCCCTATGCACTCCTATACCTTATATAAAGATTATGAGGCGAAACTGTCATCGAGCATCCCAACTACTCCATCCCCCCACATTCTTTCGTCATCAATCTTGTCCGTATTCCGCCATGGACGCGTAATCGATCTCTCTCAGATCACCGGTGTACTGACCGATGCCAGCCTCACGCACGTGCTCAGCAGAGACCTTGGCATTCCTTGCGACGAAGACCAGGTTCTGCGGACTGAAATGGCCAGACGCCATCGCGGCCACCAGCGCACCCAAGTCATCCTCGGTGTGGCTGACCACTTGATGATCCAGACCCATCTCGACCGCATAGACCCTGTCGAATGCCTCAGGCACCGACTTGCCATCAGGCTTGCTCGCTGAGTAGATATTCCCCAGATGAAGCCCCATACCCTCAGGAAGATTCCTGCGGACCCAAGGAGCATCACCACTTGAAAAGATGATCGGATGATACCCCAGACTCAACACCTTCTCCAAAGCAGCGACACCATCCTGCATAAGGACATCAGGAAACGCGGCATCATAGTCGACACTGATCAAACCACTGCCTTCAGCCTCGGCGATCCTTCCTTCCACACGAGCGATAATCGGACCCTTGTTGGCCCTGGCGTATGCCTCACCACGGCACAGCGCTTCATAGTCCTCGCGAGCCTGCGCATGCTCCGCGTCGGGCAAGCCAAGCGCAGGAGCGGCCATATCATATGCCCTCAGCTTCACAGGACCCATCTTGCCCGTGTCAATAATGACCCCCCACAGATCGAACGAATGCGTGATCGTCTTGCCCTTGGGTACCATGATGCGATTTGTCATTTTCTGTTACCCCCTTGAAGTAATCACTGAGTGAGAACACAAGTATATAAACTTAACCACCCCCTAAGGGGGTTAATATGAACAGATTTATAAGGAAACTATGAGACGTGTCCACCATGGACGAAAAGATATTCGAGACCCTTCGATCCGCAGGCCTGACCGAAGGAGAGTCAAGGACATACCTCGCACTATCCAGCCTAGGAACAAGCAAGGTCGGGCCCATCATCGAGAGATCGAGAATAAGCGCCTCAAAAGCATACAACATCCTCGACAGGCTGATGCACAAAGGCCTGGTGAGCATGACCGTCATGCAAGGGACAAAGATGTTCAGCACCACAGAACCAGAGAAACTCATGGATTACCTCGAAGAAGAGGAACGCAGGATCGAGAAACACAAAGAAGAGATCATGAAGATCATGCCCATGCTCAACGCCCAGCGAGAGTCGCTCACCACAAGACCGCCCGTAGAGATATCCATCGGAGAGAAAGGATTCGAATCATTCACCCACGAGATGGCAGAGCAAGCACATGAAGAAGACACCTACATCGTATTGGCAAGCTACACCATCAGTTCGCGACTGCAAAAATACTGGTCCGGAGTCAGCGAAGAACTATCGATGAAAGGAATCAGACAACACAGCATCTACGACTATGACACCTGGCATCGCAAAGATCCAAAAATACACCGAAGAAGCGAACGAGTCAAATACCATCCCCGCGTCCTGCAAGAGAAACACGTCGGACTGCCCAACATCTCAACACTCGGAGACCTCTGCTTGGTCATCACCATCGAAGACGGAAAGATACTCAACCTACTCATACGACAGAAAGGACTCACGGATGCATTCAGGAAACTCTTGACCATCCTCTACGAAACCGCACAAGTCCCACAAGGATACGAGAAGAAAGAAATAGAGATGCAATGATCACTTCACCGCGTGATATCTCCAGAAGAACTGATGCAAGTCCCTGACATCCTTGGTCTTGGTCGTGTCGCCAAGATCAGGACCCATGATGAACGGACAGAGCTGCTCGCCGCCAGCACCGCCATGGCTTCCGAAATGATTCGTGAAGGAGACGACATCACCCTTCGAGAAGTCGCTGAACAGGATGAGATCCCCTGACGTACGCATCCTGGCCATGTCCGCGATCTGCCTCGCCAGCAGAGCGTCATCAGAGAAGTACTCCTTAAGAAATGGCTTGCCTTCCTGGGTGAAGGAATAATCAGGCCTGATGCGGACCGAGCCGGAATCCCCGACCACCACCACATCCTCACCATCCACCCCTGCGATCATGCCGATGCCCGGATGCTCGACGAGAATCCTGACCAGATCAGGATACCTCCGGTCGATCTGCGAGAGATGCACCTTCTCATCAGAGAAATTGAAGTAGAGATTGATCATACAGTCAGACGCCGAGATGAAATATGGATGCGCCTGCCAATGCAACGACTTGAGACTGCTTCGGAACGTCTTGGACAGGACGATGTGGACCGCACGCTCAAGACCAACTACCGGAGAGATCGCCGCACGGCCGAACGAGCCCATACGGTGCGCGAACACCTGCAGAGGGGTCCTTGGCAGCTCATGCTTGTACGCGGAGAGCTTCAGACGCAAGAACTTCTGGAAATCCATACCGTACAGATGCGCGAACGGCACCGACTCCGTATGCCCATGATCAGAGAGGATGTAGAAGTCATAGTCATCCTTGCCGCCCTTCCAGAGCCTGCCGACCTGCGCGTCGATATCCTTGAGGGCGTCGTACGCCTCCGGACTTGACGGGCCCTTATGATGGCTATTCTCATCGTAGGCATTGTACGTCGCGTACAGAAACGGCACCTTCTTCCCCATGTCCTTGAGCAACCCCTTCGTGACCAGCTCGGACAGCACCACCGAGGAGAAATACCTCGTGACGACAGCCTTGAAACTGCTGGCGCCGGCAAGACGCCTGAAGGCCGCAGTGAGGCGCTCATACGCGTAATCCACCAAGGAGACCGCCATCTGAGACGACCTCTTGAAGATGTTCCACGCCACCGTCGGACTGAGGAAGAACAAGAGCATATCCATCTGATGCACGATGCCACCCACACCCTTCACCGTCAGCATGCTGGCCGTCAGATGCGTGCTCGTCGCGCCTCCTGAGAAGAGATTCTCATAGCTCTTGCCACCACCCTGCAAGATACCCCTGCCCTTATCGAGATACGTCGCCTCGACCAGATGGGCATGGAACGGATTGCTGATACTGAACTCCTTGCGCTTCTTCTTATCAGTCCAACGAAAACCGGCGATGTTCTCGTTATGACCATACATGATCCCTGCCTGCGCATAAGGCGTGAGGCTCGGCAAGCCGCAATTGTATCGCTGCGGCGGAAATTCGACCATGATCCTGGCAAGATTGGGACAATGCCCCTTACGCACCGCGTCCTTGAGCCGATAATACGAGAGGCCATCGATCTGGATGCCGATGAAACGAGACTTCATCGCTTTTCCCCCTGATAGATGATGATGTTACCCCTCCCTTTCTTCACTTTCCGCACCAAGCCCTTGCTCTCATAGTCCGTGATGAGCAGCGAGATCTTCGCCTCGGACAGAGGAAAACGCTGGCGCACCTGCTTCTGCGTCACCCTCCTCTCGGCACGAATGAATGCCAAGACCTCATCGTGATCATCAGGAGCAACTGGCTGCCGTGCAGATGTCCCTTGACGACGAAGCAACATGAAAACGACCAACCCCCCAACGACGATGAGGGCAAGGACAACGACCAACACCCACGAACGCCCACTCTTGGGCGCGGACGGCCCAAAATCAAGCTCATCGAAGGCAGGATCATCAGGGATATCAACATCAGGGAACAAGATGATGTCACGCACATAGCGACCATCATCAGCGACGATGAGCTCATCAGAGGCAGAACTCTCCAAGACACCATCCACGAGCAGGCTCACCTCGACAAGATATGAACCCGGAGCGACACTGAAGGCGAAACTCGCATTGGCCGCGACCATGCGCTGGTGCGGCGTCGTGTTGATCGTCACGACCGCACCATCGACCAGATCGAGCGCGTAATCATACACATGCCCCTCGATGACCGCCGCGCTGGCGAACAGAGGAGCACACAAGCCCACAAGCAGCACCCCAATGACCACAACCCACCGCATACCCCCATTCCGCAGGACGTGCTATATAAACATTATGCCTTGATGGGGTAAGTAGAAAGTAACTATTTTCAGGACTCTTATATTGTGCAGGATGAGTCTCATCATGATTTCAGCCCGCACGGTGCGGGCCGATTGGCCTCGTACGTGGCCGCCAAAGCGTGCTTTGAGGCTGTGAAAGACGGCCTC
>JBDRLR010000123.1:0-4674 GCA_043812855.1 Nanobdellota archaeon
CTGGACATGATACTGCGTCTGACCATCAGTGCTACTCGCCAGGACACCAAACGCATAGGTGTAGCGCGTCTGGCTTGAAGGCACAGACACATCACGACTCGCTACAACGCTGATCGTCATCGGATCAAACACCTCAACCGAAAACGACGGAGACACAACAGGAACCACGCGCTGCGTGGACACAGAGGTCTTCGATCCGACACCCGCCACCTTGAAACCCTGACCTATGAAACCAGGCTGCGTGAAGACCAGACACAACACGATCGCGACCACAAGGATGAAGACCAAAAGACCATAATTGTGCTGCACCCTCATGACCCATCCAGCCAGACAATAGTATTTAAAGATTTCCTTGAGCAAAGGCGTGTAGAAAATCACCTTCCACGCGTCGTTCCGCACTGCTCGCATTGTCCTTTGACTGGTTAGGCGACATCTCCCCGGATGGGACAACCCCCTTGTCGCCCGCCTTCTTGTCCAGATAACGCTCACTCTTAAGTGCGGAACTGAGATTTTCTACTTACCCCTTGAACAAACCACCCAAATAATCCAGGAAAAGTCAAATTAGGCCACCACGCCTTTTTTAAGGCGAACCCATTCACGCCTGCATGGCCTCAGCCCGAACAACCCTGCTCGCCCTAGCCATGGGAGCCGCCACGCTGACCGCGGCAAGCCCAAGCCAGACCACTCTTGAATCCAGAGTGCACGCTTCTGATTCGCTCGACACCTACTACGGCCGCATCGTCCAAGACGCATTCAAGCAATCAAAGGACTCCGACGTCCTGCTCATCGACAAGGCAGGCAGAAAGGCATACCTGCTGCACGACGCCCAAGCAGACACCACATACCGAATCGCGCTCGGCCCCGATCCTATCGGCGACAAAGTCTACGTCGGCGACGGCCGGACACCCGAAGGCATCTACCACGTCACCTGGAAGCGCGACGGAACCCCAGGGAACACCTCCACATTCGGACTCGCATTCCTCCTTGACTATCCTCTCCCGACCGACCGCAAGGAATTCACCCGCGCAAAGGCCGCAGGCCTGACCCCTGAGGGAGTCACCGGTCCCGGAGGACACATTGAAGTGCATTCCGGACCCGACCGACGCGACTGGACACTAGGATGCATCTCCATCAAAGAAGAAGGCATGCAGCACCTCATGCGCCACCTCGAAAACAAATCAATGGTGGCCATCGTCGGATACGTGCCAGAGACACAGGACTACCACGTTGAACTTCGGACTACTCGGTGATCCTGCGCCAGAGCTTCTTGAACCAGTTCGGCTTCTGATCACGCACCCAATCATCCGTGCCGACCAGCTTCTTGTCGACGGTGCTCGAGCTGTAGTACCAGTTCTTCACTCCAGTCTCTGGATCCTCCTCCATGAAGAACGCCGCGGTACCCACCCTACCCTTCTGGTGATTGCTTATGTCAGATACTATGTCGTAGTCCTTGCCGTGATTCCGCTTGCGACCATTGTCGATCCATGCCCCGACGACCTTGTCGGCGACGCCAGTCTGCAGATACGCGAGGATGTGCTTGGACACGTCCTTCCACGCCTCGTTGTCCGTGATGGGCGCCGCGCTCTCATAACCAAGGACCAGCTTGACATTGGGATCGGCAGCCAACACATACGAGAGGACCTCCACGCTGCGCGCCTGCTCCATCTGCGGATCGTTGACCGTGCGGCACGCACTGAAGAGGCACACCTGAGCGCTCTTGCTGGGAGCCAAGTCTTCAAGCTTCATGACATCGTGCTGATCATCGAACAGATAATCCTTGCCTGTGAATTTGTGACCCTGATAGGCCATGACTCTCACTGCGTCGGCGGAATCCGCAATGCCGATCCTCCGGCCGCTCCCGATGAGCAGACTCATCGGAATATCGTTGGTGTGCGCAACAGTCCCCGGCCGAAAGCCGATGGCATAGTACTCCGATGCCTTGCCATCATGGTCGACGAGGACGAGCGGGTTGTTGTCGGTGGCGTCGTAGGGGTCGACGGCGATCCGGGCGACCGGGTCGACGCTGGTGAACCTGCCCGAGAGGGAGTCCATGTACCTGGCACCGAAATAGTGAAGACCACTGCTGACGTCCTGCTCCTTCCCAGTATAACCATACCTGCTCCCACCAGTCATTGCGGCACCGTCCCGCAGAGTCCCGCCGAACGGCAGAACGTCAAGCGAACTCGACCGCACACCCGAGAACGACGTCGTCAACCTCGTCGTCCCCAGATAATCCTGCACGTGATACTGGGTTTGACCATCAGTCGTGCTGCTCAGTACTCCGAACGCGTACGCATATCCTGTCTGGCTGTCAGGAGCGGTGCTGTCCTTCACACCGTTCCCGATAGCGCCTGCGCTGAATGGTTGCACGCTTATGAGAGGTGCGCTGGCTGTTCTGACTGGTATTGATTTCTGTGTGCTTGTCGTCGTGCTGGATCCACCACCGACACCAGCCACCTTGTATCCCTGCCCGATTGACTCATAATTGATACTGATGATGGAGAATGCCAGCGCGACAAGCAGAACAAATGTCAGCAAAGGATAATGATGAGATGTCATTTTGATGCCGCAATCTCTGTCTGCGGTCGTCGCTCTGCTTGGATCACATTCAAGTGGTACCCATGATAGGACCCATATGGTCCAGGCGCTAGGTTGCTGGATATCACTGATGTCCCGCTCCAATAGACGACCGGCGCCCCGCCCATCTTGGCGCTGAGTTCAGCCGCGAAGTCGTCAGTTATCGCGCAGCTGTTGACGATACACAAATCATATCCTTGCGTCACTTCTGCGTTCTTGAGGTCTTCCTGAGTCAATCTGTTAATCTGAGTCTGTCCTTCTGTGTCCGTCTCTGCCGATAGCGCTATCCCTTTCTCGCCGCCATGAGCGTAGAAATACAGCAATCTGACCGATCGTCCGTCAGGATCGCCCGCAGGTTCCAATCCTTCTTCTATGCTTGCTATCGCCTCTTTCCCGTCAGAGGGACCACTGCTTCGCACCGTTGTGCTTTCATGCTTCAATGCATTGTCGAATCCGCCGAAGAATTTGTTCCATGGCATCAATGACGGCAGGCCAAGCATATAGCTCGTACGGCGCATAGACGCACTGAGGACTTCTTCTTTGGTCCGACCCGCTGTGCGATCACCTCTGATGAACGTGACTATCATTCCCTTCTTTTCCGCGCGCTCATTGAACGAACTAAGGGCATCCCTGGCTTCCCCCGAATTATCCTTGTCGCCTTCATGCTGCTGCTGTATGACCAATCTCTGTAAAGTAATCAAGCTGACGAATCGGCCGTCATGATCCACGAGGCGCAGAGGATTGTCATAGGTGTAATGATAGGGCGTGCGGACCTCATCGGCGATGGGATCGACGCTCACGAACCGTCCCGACAGCGAGTCCATGTATCTCGCGCCGTAGTAATGCAGTCCGCTTGAGCTGTCGATCTCTTTTCCTGTGTAACCGTATCTGCTCCCTCCGCTACTGATTGCTCCGTCTCGTAGTGTCTCCCCGAATGGCAATACGTCAAGAGAACTCGATTGTGTTCCTGAGAGTGATGTGGTAGCTCTTGTAGTCCCTAAGTAATCCTGCACGTGATATTGTTTCACACCATCAGTAGTGCTCGACAATACCCCGAATGCGTATGTGTATCTTATGCGGCTGTCAGGTGCTGCGCTGTCTTTCACTCCTGTCCCGATGGAGCTTGCGCTGAATGGTGTCACGCTCAGCAGGGGTGATGATTCGCTTATGGTGGTTGGAGTCGAGACAGTTTCAGTCGATATTTTGGTCTTTCCCCCTCCACCTACACCAGCCACCTTGAAACCCTGTCCGATTGAATCATAATTGATACCGACGATGGAGAATATCAGGGCCACCAGCAGTATGAGTGTACGCAGGGGGTAGTGGTGCTCTTTTGACATTGTGTAGTATTGTCTCTTACTCGCTTCATTCTGTCAGTGCTGATCCATTGTTCATCATCAAATGCGCGGGTGCTCGCTAGCGGCACACGACAGTTGCGGTGCAGCCGCGATCTGATGCTGTAAATATCATTCCTGCCCTCAATTCATCGACTGCGGCTATCTGTGCCGCGACCATGCTGGTGGCACGTCCCATTCCCATCGCGTTCGGTTGTATTTGCATACCCTCCCCTCTTTGCGTTACAGTCATTGGATTGAACATTTGCTTATCTTCCATAGCTTCCAGTGTTTCAATTACTATTGGTTTACTTGTAGGTACAACTATTACATCACCGACTCCGTCCAGCCCCTTGCCTGGTTGCCAAACATTCTGCCTATAAATCTGTCCAGCGGTAACCGTCCAAGTTATCATTGTCTCTCCGGATCTGGCACTTTGAGGTCTTGCTTGTTCTACGACGTTCACTTCTCCTCTTTCTGCTGGTTTTGACATTTCCATAGTCGGTGCGATTGTTCCTGTTGAGATGGGTGCGGCGCCAGTTGTGGGTATTGATATTGGTCCAGGAAAAAGATCAAAGATATTTTCTGATTCTGCAGATCCTACTGTTATGCTTCCCATCGGAGGGTTATCTGTCATTGGTTGCAGTGGTTCTGAGGCTTGGAACCATGCGAGAGATGCGAGTCCCAATATCATCAATGGCGCTGCTGCTACCGTTGCTGTTGCGGCTACTGCTGCTTCGGTGGCTGCTGCTGCTCCTGCTGC
>JBDRLR010000124.1:0-6518 GCA_043812855.1 Nanobdellota archaeon
CTAAGGCTTGTAGGGCTTGGGCGGATTCCCCCCATAATTCGTCCTTGTCGGAAACGGAATCTGAATGTTTCGGCGATGCAACTCATCATAGATGGCGGCCATCACCTCACCGCGGATGCGGAACTTATGCTTGTAATCCTTGATGTAGAAGATCAAGTCGAACTTGAGCGCGTAATCCCCCATCTCGCTGAAGCGCACCTCACTCCTCGGGAACTTGAGGATGTCCTTCCTTCCTGCGATCGTGCTCAGCAAGGCTTGCTTGACGATCTTGGGATCACTCTCATACGCCACACCCACAGGAATGAGACATCTTAAGGTCGTCGTCGGCAAAGCATAATTAATGATGGTCGCATTGGCCAGCACACCATTGGGGATGATGACGACCTGCTCATCGAACGTCTTGATCCTGGTCGTACGCAAGTTGATGGCGACGACCTCACCCGTCTGCGCGCTATCAGGCATCATGACCTGGATCAAATCACCAATCCGATAACTCTTGTCCAGGATCATGCTGATCCCACCGAACACATTCTGAAGGCTATCCTTGAGGGCGAACCCCAAGATGAGCGAGACGACTCCCACCGACGCAAGAAGCGTCCACACCTGCACACCCCAATAGTTGAGGATGAAAAGCAAAGCGATGATCGTAAAGATCACCCTTGAAGTACTGTGCATGAGCGGCAAGATCTCCTGATTGAATGGAGAGCCACGCTTGCGCGCCATCTCCCGCCCCCAGAAATCAAGGAGCGTCTGCGTCATCTCGATGACGACGATGGAGAAGATGATGACGATGAGGCTGCGGACCACCTTGAAGAAGACGCCATCGACATAGAATACCCTCTGCAGGACGATATCGACCGCCATGAGGAAGAGGAGGATGAGGACCGGACCCTCAGAACTCTCAAGGATCCTGCGCCGGTAGAGACGCTTATGCTCCTTGTCGATCCTATGGATGGCCACATGGAAGAGCACCATGATGAGGCGAGAGATCAGAAAGAAGATGAACAAGACGACCGTGACGAAGATATACGTGTTCTGCGCATACCCGATGACCGCACTCCACACATCCATGGTGGACCAAGACGCGCCTTCATTAAATAGATTTGCCGTAATTGCCCAATAGTGAACTCACTTGAGCGGCTGGACCAGGATAGAACACGAACACGGCACCTTGTACTTGGCACCAAGCAATGCCTCCTTGGCGATGGCTATACGATCCTTGTCGCATTGCACCTCAAAGATAGGCTGACCCTTGTGCAGCTGCGCTGCGATACCGACGGTCTTGCCAAACGACATCTTCATACCTGTACTCATACGGTCGGCACCGGCACCTGAAGCCAGAGGATTGTTACGCAAGACATGATGCGGATAGACGCGCAGGCGGAACATGTAGCCCACCTTGCCAATCTTATTCTCGAGAATCTTGTTCGTGGACTTCCTTCCTGATTCCAACGCGTTATGGCGGATCTGCACGTCAGCCTCAGCACACAGCATCACCGAATACTGAAACTTGCGGCTTGTCTCACCCATGATGTGCTTGGCTATCCTTGAGGCAGGAACCGCCTTGACGAAGGCCTTAGCACGAAACTTACTCTTTCGCGTGTACGGACGCTCTAGACGCCTCCAGGCTACGGCTCGCATCAGTTTTGCCATGATTGGCGAGGAGACGGGGGTGCTTTAAAAAGGTTGTGGATGGCAAGAGCGCATCACGGCATCAACTCAATCCACATACCTGCGAAGGATGTCCTGGACGGCCTGGAGACGATCATCGACGGCACGACGGATCCGACCGGACGCCGAGTGTGCGTGCCTCCATACACCCGCAAGGATGTCCGGGGAACGCGCGATCATGTAATCCAGCGGGAGGACGAAACTCAGCACGGAGACCGAAGCCTTGCCCGGATGCTCCTCGTGATACTTGTTACGCTTGCTGCGCTCCACCGCGAATGCGACGGACACGACGGCCAACCCAGAGGCACCCAAGTAATCCAACGGACGCGGAACCTTGCCAATGACGTCTGCCACCGCGTACGCGAGGTCGCCTGGCAGCGTGCCCTGATACTGACCGATCAACTCCATCACGTGCCCCTCCAAGACGACCGCAGCAAGGCCGTACCTCATCGCCGCGAACATGTCGGCATACTTGGCATTGTTCCTTGCCCAATACTGAGGATCCCTACCCGCCGCGATCGATGCCGCCTCAGACTCACTAGGCAAGAAGGCACCGATCTTGAAGGTGCCCAGATACCAGGTCGCCACGCGCTGCGCAAGACTTGGATCCTTACGCTCCAGAAGAGAAGACATCCACTTGACGTACCTTGGCGGATGCTCCCTCTGATACTCCTCGAGGGCATAGAACCAGCGCTTCGCCACATTGGGCCTGACATCCAGCTTCTCTTCGAGCGTCATCGACGAGAGGGCTAACGGCCAGAGTATATATGCCTTGAGTCGTCAAGTATAAAAAGGGGCTTGGTGACCCAAACTCCACAACCCTCCAGTGTAGCCGACCGGTTACGCTCGGTTGACGCGCGAGTGCGGTATGAAGCCGCACGCACAAAAAAAACAGCCCCGTAGTGTAGCGGCCCATCATCCCAGCCTCTGGAGCTGGGGACCTCGGTTCGAATCCGGGCGGGGCTATACACCCTTTTCTGATATTCGAGGGTGTCGAGATTCTGGAAAGGGCTTGTTTTACGTTTGCATTACATCTTCTGAGTTTCCCTGATTTATAGTCTAAGCTCCTAAGGAGTCATGCGTTTGAATCACATTGAGTGCATGGACTGCCTAGAATACCTCAAGAAGCTCCCTGACAACTGCGTCGACCTAGTGGTGACAGACCCCCCATATAATGTCTCCACGAGGCAAGACATGAAGTGGCAGGGCAGGCCTATCAAGCGCAATTTCGGCGAGTGGGACTTTGGCTTTGATCCTGAGCCCGTTCTGGCCGAATTAAAACGAGTTCTCAAGCCTCACGGCCAAATATACGTCTTCTGTAGTACCGCCCAAATACCCCAATATAGGTGCATATTCGAAAGGAACTGGTTCTTTCACAATCTTTTCAAACTAGCTCTTTGCCAACGACACTCGCATAGGACAGCTTGGCGAGGTTTCTTAGGATTTCCAGAGCTCTATCACGTGGGAGTTCATTGAGTCGCTTGTAGCCGAATGGGAAGAAGATGATGTATGTACCATAGTTGATATCGAGACCAGATTTCAGATTTTCCGTTTCCTTGAATTGACTCAAAGCAAAGGGGATATCGTCTCGTTTAAATTTGAACACAATTCTAAACACATTTGGTTTAGCTGGCTTCATCTCAATGAGCTTCAATATTTCGCCCTTGAACTCTACGACATACCACCAGTGACTAGCTGTTCGCTCGTGAGTGGTCTTTTGCCGTAAGTTGGGAGAATACTGATTCAGGACGCCATGACATGCTACAACAAAGTCTAGGATATTGGCAGAAACATTTCTAAATATGGAAAACAGAGCACTCAAATCGGGATCTGCACCAGCCACGCTAGCACCCGAGCTTGAATCACGAGCTAGAACTGGAACTGAAGTCTGAAATTGTCGGCCTGATCTTGCGCTATGCGACGATCCTTCGGGTGTATCCTTGAAAAGCGGCTCAAATTCTTCATCATGCAGTTGTTTAATGAACTTCCGAAGAACCTCATTTGAGATTTCCTTCCATGCAATTCCGTGGTGATCGAGCACTTTTCGAAGGTTTGGTGCCACGCGATTGCCAATAAGCATGACTCTAATGGTCGGATCGTCAGCAGCTAATAGCATGCCCTCATATGAAAGAATCTGACCAATATGCTTGTCGAGAATAGGACCAACCTTCAGCTCAACGATGAGCTGGCGTCCATTTGTGTCCTTAAATAGCAAGTCCATTCGCCTCCCGTGCACAGTGACTTGCCTGCCCTCGAGTGTCAGATTCTCCTCAATGAGCTCAGGATACTTTGTCAGAATATCCTCAAAGTCCTTCTCCATTAGCATATACGAGAAGCACACAGATTTTGTATATAAATGTTCGCTAGGAATAAAACCAGTACGTCATTCCAAACTGACACAGTGGTCGAATGGAGGACTTGCTATCGATACTTTGGCTTACGATTCAGCTTCACCAAGGCACAGACAAGGAGATTGATTAGGATTTATGAGCGTAAAGGGTTGGCGAGGATCCAATGCAATGGTCTTAGAATTCTCGACAATATTTAAAAGGAAGGACAGTAACCAATATGCAGAATGGTCACTACAAGGCGGTTAGCTTGTGCAACCTATTCTTTAAGATTCCTGTCTGGAGGTGATTCGATTGCCGAAGAAGAGTGATTCGATAGGTCTTGGTGTCGCAGGATTTGTGCTTGGTCTGATGAGTGTTCTGCTTTCGATATTCACGTTTATCGGCTTGCCTGCGTCTATTCTGGCCATGATATTTTCGAAGATGCAACATAAGAAGAATCACACAGGTCTCGCGACTGCGGGATTAATCCTTGGGATGATTGGTCTTTTCCTTACTGTGATGTTTAAGTTAGGTGAGAAATTTGGCTGAAAAGAAATCAAAAAAAGAATCAAAGTCCTTTGGCATCGCAGGCATGGTCCTGGGCATATTGGGTCTGCTACTGTTCCTGGCACCATATATCGGAATCGTCTTTTCAATCCTTGCCATTGTCTTCTATGCTCTGCAGAAGAAACGTGAGCCCACCGGGCCTGCAATGGCCGGATTGGTGACAGGCATCATAGGGACTGTTCTCAATGCGATTATGCTGCTGATGGTAATCGGGTTGCTGGCATTATTTGGCACGCAAATAGTGAATGATGATCCTAGCGACGTGGTGAATTCTTTGGATGATGCGCCAGTCGTCAAGGACACTGTGGCCGCCAATCAACCAGTTTATGGAATGGGAGACCCAGTTGTAGTTGACAACGTCGCTTACATAGTTTATGCGGGCAGACAAAGCAATGCAATAGGCAATACAATACTGCAAAAAACGACTACTGGCAAGCTTATCTCGCTTGATATCGGAGTAATGAATGTTGGAAAGAAGACCCAGCAGATATTCACACCGCGCTTCACCTTGAAGGATGGACAGGGAAGGGTATATGATGAACTGGCCGATGATATGCTCTATGTTGACAATCCTCTCATGCTCGGAGAGCAAATACAACCTGACGTGGTGAAAAGGGGAACGATCGTATTTGAGGTTCCTGCCACTTCCTCGAACCTGGAGCTTGTGATCTCAGGTGATTGGTTGTCTACTTCGCAGGTTGAGATACAACTTGATAACATCACGGAAGGGGCAGCTGCTTCAGGATCAGCAACTGCCAAGACGGACCAATGTGACGTTAAGGATGTCGATTTCATCGTCTATGCGGAGGATTCAGGGTATGCTGTCGGTCTGATCGACATGACGTTTGAAGACAAGGGTACTTGGGGGAAGCTGACCAAAGCCACCGTGTTTGTCAGATCAGCAACAGGATTTGACGTCAGTGACCAGTTCTCATTCAAGATAGGTGAGCAGGGAGATGCCGAAAGTTGGAGGACTGCCTCATTCGACATACCATATAGCCTTAGCAATTCAGAGCGATGCATCAAACAAGATGTGGATATGTCCATCACCTTCCAAAATCCGCAGAATCCGAAGAAAGTCTATGCCAGCATCCGTGATGGCGTATGGGGTACAAACAAGGTCATTGGATCGGCTGACGTCGACATCAGAGAATTTGCCAAATAGATCCCCATCGGCAAGCCGAAGCCCGTAAATATTGCCACTGTCCAGCAGCAGATAAAAATATGATGTCTGTTTATAAGGTGTTTTCGAAAGATACTTATAGCCATAACACCATTTTCTCGTCTAAGCAAAGGTTGTTATCAGGTCGCAATTCGGACAATCTTTAACTAATCCAGGACTGCCCGGGCGGGGCTATCTTGCTTTGGTCAGATTCCTTTTGAATCTCTCCAGAAACTCGATCACTTTTCGCGCATACTCCCCGTCGCATGTCTTTCCGTAGTACATGATGCCGTTCCTGAAGTATCTGAGCTGGTCGCAGAACTGGACGTGGTTCTCTGAAAACCCAAGATCTCTCATGAAAGCGACTTCCGCTTCATGCGCTCCGCGTCCGGCGCTGCTGTATCCCTGTTCGAGCATGGATGCGCGGATGGTCTCCATGATGATGTCGTACACAATCTTGACGATGGTGCTTGGATTGTTCTGTGTGATGCCTACTGACTCCACGATCTCTTTGAGGGATTCTTCGGTCTTTTTCGTCTCTTTGCGCAAGGACGCCGCCCGCGATTTATCAGGCGCTTGCTTCTTCACGACACCTTCGGCAACATACTCCTCGAAAGCAGGAACAGGTCTCACAGTTCAATACCTCCAACCAGCACCACGCCGTTGCACAGGTTCTCCCTCAGCTCTTTATGTATTTCTCCCATAGAGCCGTAAAAATTGATGGTCACCGACCTTGCCAGTGCTCTCTCAAATTTGTTCATCGGAATAGATTTTTCCTTTCCTCCGAC
>JBDRLR010000125.1:0-11700 GCA_043812855.1 Nanobdellota archaeon
GTACCACCACATCGAATACAGCCCAGCAACGCTTGCCATCATCAATGCGCGCACCCGCGAAAAGGACGCTGAGCTCTCACGCATACGGAGGGAAGCATGAACCGACTCGGAACCATCCACGGAACGCACGGAGAGCAGACCCTACTCTGGTCGACGACACACGATCAGGACATCATACTGGAGGTGGAAGGATGAAGATCATCGGAGTGAACACCGACACCCTCTACGACTTCATGAGGGACGACGACAGCTTCAAAGGAGCGCTATCCGTGCCAGGAGCGCGGGCGATTGAGCCGAATCTCGAGAGGCTCACCGAGCTGTTCGAGCGCAGAGGCATACAAGTCATCAACCTGGCCGACCAGCACACCGAGCAGTCCGAGGAGATCTCCACGACACCAGACTACAAGACGACATACAACATGCACTGCAAGAGAGGGACCAAGGGCACCCAGTTCGTGCCCGCGTCCGATCCGAAGGACCCCTACATCCTCGACTACACCGATGCTGGATTCGATCCCGAGCGCGTACGAAGCACACGCAACATCGTACTCTACAAAGACCACTTCGACGCATTCCACGGCCCACCCCAGAGCCCGCACGCAGAAGGCGTCGTGCAAGCGATATCACCCGACGCGGCGATCATCTACGGCGTAGCCACCGACGTGTGCGTCGACTACGCAGTCATCGGATTCGCACGACGCGTCGGCCACGTCTACGTAGTGGACGACGCCATCAAGGAGCTGCCGTACCGCCCCCTCGAAGAGACCCTCGACCGATGGGACAGGATCGAGAACGTGTCGCGCATCAAGACCGCGGACGTGGAGCGGATCATCGAGGAGAGCGAAGTATACACGAGGTGACACCATGGTGATACGACCACAAGAGCTAGAGACCCGCGTGAACCAGACCTACGCCGCCGAGATGACGTGCGCCGAGGAACGCATAGACGAAACATTGCTGCGTTCAGCCAAGCAGTACCCTGTGAACATCGACACTCAAGTCTTCGGCGTCCTGCCACGCACTCTGCTCGAAGAAGTCATCGAAAAGTATCGGCACGCAGGCTGGAGAGTACAGTACCACAGCGACCAACGAGACGGATCGTTCTACAGCTTCAACCCTATCACGGAACGAGATCACTCTCAGGCACAATACCGGTGAGGAGGAACCATGAAACCCATACAACTACCATACATCGACGAGGAAACAGCCAGCAAGGAAATCGGAGACTTCGTCATCGACAAAGTCGTCTCGATGGGCCTTGAAGGATGCGTCATCGGACTGTCCGGCGGCGTCGACTCTACCACGACCGCAGCCATCATCAAGCACGCATTCGACACATACAACGCCACGCACGAAAAACAGCTAGAGCTCGTCGGATACATCCTCCCTTCGAAGACCAACGCATCCGAAGACACCAGCGACGGAGTCAAAGTGGCCGAACGCCTGGGCATCAGATACGAAGTCCAGAGCATCGAGACCATCGTCGAATCGTATCGCGCGACAAACCCTGAAGCGCTCGACAACCAATACCACCGCGGAAACCTGACCAGCAGGATCCGCGCCAACATCCTCTCGACCAAAGGCGCCACGGAACGAAAGCTTGTGGCGGGAACCGGCAACAAGGACGAGGACTTCGGCATCGGATACTACACCCTCTTCGGAGACGGAGCAGTACACATCAGCCCCAATGGCTCGCTCTCCAAACGACTCGTGCGCCAGATGGCACGATACCACGGATTCGCCGACCTCGCCGACCGCGAACCCACCGCAGGCCTCGAAGAGGGACAGACCGACTTCGGCGACCTAGGCTACGGATACGACATGGTAGAGCTCGTCACGGAAGGACTCCGCCAAGGATTCACCGCCGAGCAGCTTGGCAAGCATCCTCAGATCGAGCCGGTTGCAAGAAGCCAGATCAGCACGTACGCGCAGCGGTTCCACAAGGCCAAGTACGATGCGCCAATCGCCATGGTCAACGACATCATCCACCGACACGAGCACATCGCGAAGCCGAAGGCACAGCTCATCAGCCCGCCGATGCCGAAAGTCACGATGGAGTATAGGTGACCACGATGGAGACGCAGACGACACAACGATACCAGAACCCAATCCCCACGACAGATATCATCATCGAATACGACGATGGAAGGATCGACGGCATCGTGCTCATCGAGCGCAGGAACCCACCCTACGGACTCGCCCTTCCAGGCGGATTCGCCGAGAAATGGATCAGCCTGGAGGACAACGCGCGAAAGGAAGCCAAGGAAGAGACCAATCTTGAAGTCATCCTCGAGAACCCTGAGCGACCGCTGTGCGTCCATTCCAACCCGGACCGCGACCCAAGGGACCACATAATCAGCGTCACGTACGTCGCGCGCGGATACGGGACCCTGCGCGCAGGCGACGACGCAGCGAAGGCGCGCAACTACAGCCTGGACGAAGTACGCGACATCGTACGACGCGACGGCCTGGCATTCGACCACGCGCGGGCGCTGGAGAAATACTTCGCCTACAGGGAGGGACGAGCATGAGCACACTTGGACGCGTCGGCGTCATCGGACGGTTCAAGCCGCTTCACAACGGCCAGGCCGACCTGCTTGAACGTATCTGCAGTGAGGCTACATGCGTCGTCATAGGCATCGGCAGCAGCAACCGATACGACGCGCGCAACCCATTCACCGCGAACGAGACGCAGGAGATGCTCGAAGCCACTCTCTCATCGCAGACCAACTACATCATCATCCACATCCCTGACTTCGCCGCATCGCCAAAACATCAGGACGGACAAGAATGGAGAATGTATGTCAAGGACCACATGGGGACGCTCGACCACATGATCACAGGAAACAAATATGTCGCATCGCTCCTCGGCAATGACTACCACATCATCGACCCCCACGAAGTGCTCGGCGCCGACCATGACGAAGTGAGAGCGACCGAAGTTCGCCTGCTCATGGCAAAAGGAGGCGACTGGCGCAGCCAAGTGCCGACCGCCCTTGCCGACTACATCCTGCGCAACGGCCTGGACGCACGACTGCGCGCCGAATTCAGCCAAGATATCATCGCGTACGCGCTCGGCGACGGGAAGCCCGACTCCCCCGAGACTGAAAAAGCAAAGGTGCACCGTGGAAGTATATACTGACAATGTTTTTGGTACTATAAGTACGGCAGATATATGTATTTCGGAATCACCTCGAATAGCATGGGAACGCAAATGGAAGAACACGAAATCTACCGACGATACGAAGAATACAACCCCGACGGCGACTACGCCGCACTCATCCCCACTCCCCGTAAAGCGCATGAAGGCACCATCGAAGACCTGATCTGAAGCGGAGGAGAGAAAGACATAGCGATAGCTATGCAAGCCATCCAGGCTCTAAATGGGGAGGAAGAACATGGGAAGTTACGACACACACGAGACCACACCAGCGAGCAGACCGTTGCGACGGCCGATCAGCAGCACACCGAGCAGAGAGGAGCCTGCCGAGACGACACCAGCCAGCAGATACCAGTCAGGACAACCGATCCTGATGAGCGTCGGCGGAGGCCTGACACCCGCACGCATCGTGGCGAAACTGCCAGAGGAATACGCGGAGCGCACCGTCATCGAAGGCGTCAAGTACATGCTGACACCCGAGAACCTGCGCACGACAGAAGACACCAGCATCGCCGAAGCAGTGCGATCGCGCATGGAGCAGCCAGAGTACCGAGCAGTCATCAACGGCACGTTCAACTACCACAACGAACGGCTGAGGGTCGACCTGCTCAAAGCGTACCTGAACCCGACCACCAGGCAGACCGAGGGAGGGGAAGTGAAACTGAACATGTGCGACATCGCCATCGTCAGCCACGACGAAGGAGGAACATACCGCACCATCGACTCCATCCTGGAGTGAATAGGTGAATAGCATGAGCATGCCACCGCCGCCGATCCTGAATCTGGACAGCCCACTGCTAGTCCACAAAGGAAGACTGTACCAAGCAGGAGGGCAGACCACACAGGAAGGCGACTTCCTGAGGGTCGGCGGCACACGGTATGCGCTCGAACCGCTGTCCGCGCCGCACGTCTTCGAAGAGATCTACTTCGAGCAGAACCAAGCGGCCGTCGAGGAATTCCAGCGCTCATTCATCGAACAGCGCATGCGCCGCGCATTCATGGGACGCGCCGAGATGAACCAGCAATTGCAGCAGAACCGCACCCTCAAGCTCATCATCGAAGAGGTCCTGCCCGTCATCACACGAGCCCGACTCGACGACCAGATCGACGCAGCCATAGAAGATCGGGCAAGCCAGGCAGATGACCCCTTGCGACGGATCCTCGATGGCGTACGCGCCACCGGAAGGACGACACAAGCACAACAGGACACCGACGCAAGAGACGTCCGTGCCCGAGCCCGCAGCGAAGTCGAGAGAGAATACGCAAACATCACCATCCCCCCACCCACAGGCAGACGAAGCAGAGTAGACCAACGCATCGACGAAACACTCGGCATCCGCAGCCAGACATACACCGATGACGGAAGCATACTGACGCACGAACTGCTCGGAGGCGCAGATATCCTCAAACAAGACGACCGTATCTACAGCCTGACAAGCGTCGCAGATTTCATCCGTGAATTCCAGGCACCCACACACATGACACGAGAATACCTGACACGACTCCTGCGCACGACCCCTGGGCAGGATCCGATCGACATCATCAAGGACATCGAAGACAACTACGACAAAGTCAACCACAGCGTGGTGTCGCGCATCATCAACAAACTGCGCAGCACCACCCTACGCATCGATGGAGCATACTACCTACCTCTCTTCGCGGAGCGCGCAACCAGCCTTGTGAGCGACTACGGCAAACTCATCGAGAAACGCATGAAGCTGAACGCGATCGAACACGACGAATTCCAAGCAGCCCAAGGAAGGGAACTGGCAGAGGACCGACGACGGCTCGAGGCACTCATCAACACCGACCAATTCGAGCTCAACGGCGCAGGATTCCAGAAGCACGACGGAAACTACTATGTCTTCATCACCACACCCGAATATGCGCTCAAGAGCCCGGAGACAGGATACTACCACAGATTCCCACCCGCCAAGATAGGCGTGCGTATCGGATGGTCCTCAGGCGGCTACTCTCTGAACAGCCCAGTCGTCATCAACCAATACTACCACCCATTCCTGTCCACACGGGCCGCATGGCAGCCCATATGCCTTGGGCAGTACCAGCCAAGCGAGGCTATGCGCCTCCCCCCAGGACGGGGCGCCCTGACCCTTCTCACCAAAGCACAGGAGAACCTTATGATGGGCTACCGATACGGAAGCAACCCCTATCACCGCATGATCGCAGGATCATTCATGAATGGACGCATGACCGCCCAAGAATTCCAACGCAGCGGTCTTGTGTGCCTGAACGACTTCAACCAAGGAGGCAGAAGATGACGAACGAACTCGAACTGAAGATACTCAACGCGCTCGACGAGAGACCCGCAAACCACACCACAAGCAGCTTCCGCATCACGCGCGGAGCATACCGCAAGATGATGCTGACCGCAAAAGCCGTCGGCCAGCTCGCCGGCGGAGGCATGGAATGCTACGGCTACCTCGTCAACCCCGTCGACAGCCCCGAAGACACCATCACAGATATCTACCTCGCCGCGGACCAAGACACGCAGAGCGCGCACGTGCGCGTCACGGAAGAAGGAGTGCACGAAGCATCCCAATCCCTGGAGCCAGCAGGCTACAAGATCGTCGGATGGTGGCACAGCCACGGGTCATTCGAGCCATTCCACTCATCAACCGACAAGAACAATTTCGAGACCGTCCTGCACAGCATCGCGCCACGCACGATGTTCCGTCCCCAGAAAGGCAGATTCGTCTACGACGCGCAGCGGCACGAACTCATCACTGACGACGTGACGATACGCGGCATCGACCTCGAAGGCAAGACCGACGGCATCGAGATCACGCAAAGAGTCCAGCAAGATCCCTACGCATACAGCTGCGTCGTGAACATGGCAGGCCACCGCTACCTGGAACGCATCACAAAGACATACAACCCGCGCACAAGAGAGTTCGACCTGAACACGCCGACGCATCCATCGCTCGAACTCATCGCCGCGGAAAGCGACGTGACGGTCAGCATCTCCGCGATCGAGGACGACATCACCACCAAGATATCCATGCACACAAACGGAGACACGGCAAGTTCCGCAAGGCATGGCCCATCCAACAAGGACACGGTCGACGCATTCTACAGACGGGCCATTGAACTTGCACACGCAAAGGATCCCAATGCAGAACACCTGCTCAACTACGCAAGACACATCACCAACAACCCTCTGATCCCCTCAGACTCCCCGCCGACCTCCCTTCGAGCCGCGCGGAGACAAGCACGGTCGAGATTCGACGGAGTCAACGCCACGTACAGCCTCGAGCGATCATACGACATCGGACGCCTGCGCGACGAAATCAACCTGCACTTCATGCGAGACGCCACAGCCGCCGAGCCGGACAAGATCGCAGGAATCCTGGAAGGATACCAATCCGTCGCGAAGATGGTCGAGCGCCACTTCAATCTTGCCGTGCGCGCGGCGAAAGCCATCAGCCAGTACAGCATGAATAGGTACACCGACGCGAACGGGACGGGAACGCACAGATACACGAACCTTGCCGCCAACATCGCCAACACACTCAACTCAGCGGACTACGTCAGCGCCACCAGCGCGATCAGCAAAGCGCATGCCTACCGCAACGACGAGGCGGCAGACCAACTGCTCCTCTACCACGACCGACTACGTGTCGTGAACAACATCATGACCAGCCTCGTCTTCGACCGCAATGAGCGAAGGCACATGGCCTTTCTGGAAGGCATCGCGACCGCATACGAGACAGGGACCGACGGGGCCGTCGACGGGGCCATCGAAGAACATCTGGTCCCAGGAATGGGAGCTGCGGCCACCGCATACCAAGACAGGGCAAATTACCGACGCGAAGGAATCCTCTTCGACATCACACGGCACCTAAGCCGACGAGAAAGGAGACAGCATGAACGATTCGCACGCACACGAAAATAGGTACGACCGCCAAGAGCTCATCGAAGGATGGGACCAGCGACGCCTCCGAGACGCACATCTGCTCATCGTAGGGTCCGGAAGCCTCGCCACACTCTCCGCGATGACTGCCAGCAGCCTGGGTTTCGGCCACATCCAGCTCATCGGACAAGGCGCCGTCGGCGCAAACGCACGCAATCACACCTCAGACACCACGCAAGCGGACTTCTCCGATGGACCACTGCACTACCACGCGCAGCCAATGACCAGCAAGGTCGACGCGGCCGCGGACATCTGCAGGAGGATCAATGCCGAAGTGCAGATTACTCCCGTGCGTCTTGACCTGCGACTTCCCGGCAACTGGACCGCCGCGCACGCGGACGTCATCATCGACGCCACGAACGATCCGGCCACGAAGCTACAGGCCGCCGACTACGCCATGGCGCACCGCATCCCCCTGATCAGCGCAAGCACGACAAGAGAGCAGGGGAGACTCGCACTTGTGCCACCCGACCGCCGACGAGCGGAACGACTCGGCGACAACTGGCTCCACCCAGACCTTGCAGGGACGCAGCAAGGAGACACGACCAGCATGCTCATGGCCGCCCTCGCCGTCGAGGAGGCAAGAAAGACCATCATGCCTCTTGCAGGGGAGAGGACCCTGGAAGACCTCGTAGTCTACAACAACGCGTCATCGAGACTGTTCACCTACGAGTCCGACGCCCGCGGAACCGGAGCCGAGCGACCCAACGGATACCACGTCATGCAGATCGGCGCGGGAAGCCTTGGCAACTTCACAGGCATCGGATTCGCCATGAGCGGCATCCACACCCTCACAATCATCGACGACGACACCATCGAAGAGACCAACCTGAACCGACAGCCGATGCTGTACGGCGACGTGGGGCGACACAAGACCGACTCGCTCATCGAGAAGCTTCGACTCATCAATCCGCGCATCCAGTACGAAGGCATCCGCCAGCGCGTCGGACCCGCATTCGAAGCATACATCGCCGCGCACAAGCCCGACGTCATCGTCGACACCGTCGACAACAACCCGACACGAGCCCTCCTCAACTATTTCTCCACCAAATACAGCATACCTCTAGTCAGCGGAGGGACGCGATACAACAGCGGACAAGTCGTCGTCAGCATCCCCGGCAAGACCGCATGCCTGGACTGCAAGGTCGACATCGACAAGATGGCCCTCGAAAGCTACACACCCCAGACCTGCATCCTCGCACCCCAGCCCAGCGTCATCACCAGCAACCAGATCATCGGAGCCATCGCCGTCGACCAGACAAGAAAAGTCCTCAACCCTTCCGTGTTCGGTGAGCCGAGCAACGGCATCGTCAAATACATCTCCGCCGAAAGCATGAGACTAGGGATGCTGCCAGCGACAAGCACATGCGGATGCTACAAGGACGAAGCGCGCATGGGCGGCTGGATGAAGAAGATGAAGAAGCTCTACGAGGCGAGACGATGAGGGCCAGCGGACTCGACGAAGTGATGACCCAGATGCGCCAAGGAGAAGTGCGATCGAACCTGCGCGACATCCACCTCTATGACCATGCGCCAATCGACGCCGTAAGGCACATCGGACATATCCTGCGCGGAAGCGCATCGCTGAGCAACAAGGAATACAGACTCAACTTCGACCCGGCACAGGAGATCGTCGTGCAGAAGATGCTATACCCTGAGGCGCTGGCGCGCAAAGTCGTCATCGAAGCAACCGACTTCTTCGCAGGCGTCATCGCGCTCGACTACTACAGCGCGATAATCGCACGCAACTACAACGCGATGGACGAAGTGTGCCGCATCGCAGTCGACCTCGAGCGACAGGACCGGAATCTCGACCCGACTCTGCAGCACATCGGCCAAGCGATCAAAGCTGACGCCCCCAGAGTCCAACTCGTGACCAGCGGCGACAACAGCCTCACCCGGCGATTCCGCCGCACCTACAACGACGCAAACAACGCAGATCTGCCATCGAATGCATACGCTCGCGACCCAGGAACGCTCTACATGGAAGCGGCAAAGATCGTGACCTCCTGCGTGAGGTCCCAAAGCGATCGGCTCAAGACCCTGCACGGCCCCATGGACATCAGAGCGCTCATCTATATCGACGCGATGATGCCGCACGTCGACGAAGACGTCAAAGAAGTAGTCCGCGGACAGATGGACCAAGGAGACTACCTGAAAGCGTCACTCATCGTGACCGCGGCAGCCGCCCTCGACCATTACCGACAAGGACTGACGAACATACTGGAGCAATACACATGACCCAAACAAGAGGAAAGACAGGACTCGAATCGATACTAGGCAGCGGAAGACCCGCATGGCGAATCGCGCTTGCGCTCAACACACTTACCGGGGCCAAAAGCGCGGACGCGCGACGCATGGGCGCCATGTACGAGCGGTACCACGACCGAATCACAGAATCCATCGGCGAAGCAGGTTCACGGGCAGTGTCGTCGGCTATCTGCGACGCGGCACGGATGGTCCTCGACTTCTCCACCGCACTCACATACGTCGATGCAAGCGACGAAGGCGCCCTGCACACCCTCCAAGAATCAGCCATACTATACGGCGAGGCGGACGTCACCGAAGCGATCATGGATATCGGCGAGGGACAGGGCATGCACTCGCTTCTCATCGGGCATGAGGACTACCAAGCATTCCTGGCACGCCACGCGCTGCCGAAACTGAGACTGATCAGGGAAGAGGCAGACACATACTCCATCGACGCGGACGAGCTCGAAAGAATGCTATCCAAGATCGAGCGACCCAAAGAGGCCATCCTGCGCGACACCATAGAACATCTGGATGAGGCAGGGAACGAGAACCCTGCCCGGACCTACATCTTCGCCAAGGCCCTCGGCGACGAATCGCTCATCAGACGCATGGGACGCACCCTCTCTCTGAGACTCTCGCAGGACCGCAAGGGCATCGACAAAATCGTGGCATCCTACGCCAAGAGCGAAGGGCAGAGCGTGCGCAAGATCCAAGGAGGAGACGCAAGCGCCATCCTGCCCACCGCAGCGCATCTATACTTGCTTGCCGGGAAGAAGGACTCAGTCGTACTCAAAGAGGACATCGTGCTGCACGTCGACCCCAGCACAATGAATGGATACCAGCGCGAATCCGACCTGCTGGCACGGATCGACCACCCTAACATCGTCCACATGCGCCGGACACACGAGATCGGGGGCATCGGATTCATGGAACTCGACTTGGTGAGAGGAGAAACCCTCGCCAAGTACACCGATAGGACAAGCAAGGCAAAGCTCGACCATGATGAAATCCTGTGCATCGGAGCCGTGCTGTGCGACACGCTGCGCTACCTTCACGAGCAGAACATCATCTACATGGACCTCAAGGACCGCAACGTCATGTTCGACCGCGAAGGCCTGCGCAAAGACGGGCTCATCGATGACCACGTGACACTGCTCGACTTCGGCATGGCAAGACTCGTCGAAGGGAATCTTGATGAAACGTCATCCGCATACACCGTCCTCTCGACGCCAAAATACATGAGTGCCGAACTGGCTGGATTTCGTGCCGTGCCCGCCACGGATGTCTACCAACTGGGCGTGCTCCTGTACGAACTTCTCACGAAAAGACACCCCTACCTGCCCGATGACCTGGCTCCACCACAAGGCGGACGTGAGAGCGAAGTCATCATCCACGGCCTCGCCACACTCCACGCAGACTACCAGCCGACAAAGACAAGGTACGACCCTCTCCTTCGAAGGATGCTGGACAAGGACCCCTCGGCGCGACCTGGGCTTGACGAAGTATACGACGCAATCATGGACCTCTACGAGAAGAAGTTCCACCACAGTATAGAACAAAAAGAGGCCGAGGTCGTGTCGGTCGATCCGATGACCATCTACCTAGGCACGCAGGAGGCGCATACATGAAAGCAGCATACATCGGACGACTTCAGACCGTCCACAAAGGACACCTGAGCGTCATCAAGTACATCGCGGCCGCACCAGACGTCGACCGGCTCGTCATCATGGTAGGAAGCTCGCAGTACGACCGACACAACAAGAGCATCGAAGCACCTCTTGTGTGCAACCCATTCACCTATGCCGAACGGGAAGGAACCATACGCGCAGCACTCGACGGCGAAGTCGACAAGCCGCTCGATGTGGTCGCTATCCAGGACCAACACGACCATCAGCGATGGGCGAACTATGTGCTGTTGAAACTTGGAAAAGGAGGAGTGATCTACACAAATTCGCGAAGCGAACGCGCCGTCTTCGACCCCCTCGGCGTCGAGTGCCGCACATTCCCTGTGCGAGACCAATACCACGCGCAGATCATCAGGGAGATGATGGCCAACGGAGACGACTGGCAATCCATGGTACCTGACGGGGCTGCGAAATACATCACCGAACAAGGACTTGACAAAATCGTCCGTCGACTGCACGCAGAGCATCCTGACGAGATAACACGCATCCACGAGCGCGACAAGGCGCGAGGGGTGCTCACATACGACGAAGCGATCACCCAGCTGCGAGGCACACCATGAATTACGACATCACGTGCACGCTCGGAACCACGACCGACAGCGACACCGTGCTCGAAGAGATGATCAGGGCAGGCATGAACGGTGCGAGGATCAACACCGCATACGCCACGA
>JBDRLR010000126.1:0-8128 GCA_043812855.1 Nanobdellota archaeon
TCCCTTGACTTCTATGAAGTCAGGATCACCCCTCTTGATGAGGTCGGCATATCCTTTCGGATCGACCATGTTGACATCCTTGATCATCGTCAGCCTGATGGCCGTGCGCTGCCGCTTCTCCTTGAGGGCGTCAAGACTCTCAAGCAGGCGGTCCCAGAAATCCGCGAAGAGCGGGACGTCGACATCCTTGAGCATATCCTTATCGGGAGCGTCCAAGGAAATGTAGAGCTGCGTGACCGGCTTGAGCCCACGGATGTGCTGAGGATACTGGGCGTTCGTGACCATGAATGTGGATATGCCCTGCTCGTTGAACAGCCCGATAATCTCATTGATCCTCGGATAGATGATCGGCTCGCCCGTCAGCGAAAGAGCGACATGCTTGACCTCATCCGAGGCTTTGTAGAGAGATGCCTTGGCCGCAGGATTCCCTTTGAAACCTATGAGAAGATCATGATGAGCCGACATGCTCCGATCGAGAATCACCTTCGGATCATCCACACCCCACGTCCACTCCTTCGAGACAGGCGCCTTGTATCCACGCCAACAGAAGGTGCAGCGGTTCGCGCAGCTCATGCTCGTCGTCATCTGCATGCACTGATGAGACATGATGCCATAGAACTTCAGCTTATAGCAGCCACCCTTTCCGCGGATGAGATTCTTCGTCCAGCCGCAGACCTTGACAGCACTATGCTCGCCGATGATACGGTACTGCTGACGCTCCAATTCCTCTCTTGCGGACTTTGACAGCATACTGCTGGGCGTGACTGGGCGTTTAAAAAGGTTTCAATCCACGATGCGCAGCGACGCGCCGCCACACGCACTCGTCGCTGTCCTGCTCGCACCAGCCCAACGTGTGCAAGGCAGACATTTCCCCGGATGCACGGGAAACGCTTGCGTTTCCGGGTGCTCGAAAACCGAAGGTTTTCGGCATAAGAAAACGTCCCGTTTTCTCTAGGCCGGAAATGTTCCATTTCCGAGCCGGGCTTCCCCCTTGTCCGCGCTCTTCTTTCTTGCATTGTGCTCGCCCTTAAGGACAGCGACGCATAATGAAAGCGACGAAAAGCGGACAGCGATGAGAATGTCAGACCCTCATCCTGAACTTGCAATACTCCTCGCATGTATACGGCTGTCGCAGAAGATAGCACTGATAGCTCTCCTGGATGACGTGAAACGCCTGCGTGACGTTCTTGACGCAGTAGACATAGTGGAAGTCATCCTTGGACATGTAGCCCCTCTTGTACGGATTGCGCTTCATCCACGTGAGCAGACCCTTCCACATGTCACCGATCAGGATGATCGGCATATCATTGATGTACTTGACCTGCAAGTGCTGCCAGACGAAATAGAGCTCAAGCAATGTTCCGATTCCGCCCGCGGGAGCGATGACGACGCAGTTCGCCAAGGAAAGAAAGGTGTCGAGGCGCTCAGAGAACTTGTCGAACTCGGCCTTGATGTCCAAGTACAGATTCGGATGCTGCTCCTTGGCCAATTTGATGTTCAGACCGATCGAGGGGACATCACCCGCGATGTCACCTGCCTGATTCCCCCTGTTCGCCGCGTCCATCAACCCAGGACCTCCGCCGGTGATGACGCTTATGCCATGCTGGCCGAGAAGCTCAGCAAGACGATAGACCTGCTTGTAGGCGTAATCATTCGGCTCGATCCTTGCGGAGCCGAAGATAGCCACACGAAAATGATGCTTATTGAGCTCGGCCTTGATCGGCCCTCTACCCTTCATGATGCGCCCCCAGCGGGACGACTATAAATGCATTTCGATGGGGCACGACACAACAAGATTTTAAAGCCGGCCACCACCCACATCATCATGGAAGAGATCGCAGGCGTAGCACCCGATCTCCACGTGTTCGTGTGCGTCAACGACCGACACGGAGAGAAGGAGAGCTGCGGACAGACCATTACCGAAGAAGACGTCGTGGCAGTGAAGGCGTGGCTGCGCGAGACAGGACGAGCGCGAAACGTCTACTGCACCAAGACGAAGTGCCTCGGATTCTGCAATCCCGACGGAGGCGTCATCGCCGTGTATCCTGAAGGAACATTCATCAAAGGAGTACGGAACGCACAGGACATCAAGCAGATTATCACTGCGAGGGAACCATGAAGACACTCATCATCTACGCGCACCCCGACACCGGAGGGCACAGCGCAGCCATACTGACTGAGGTGGAGAAGCAGCTAAAGAGCGCCAAAACCAAGTACGAGATCATCGACCTGTACGCCATCAAATACGACCCTGTGCTGCACGAGGACGAACACTACACCGCAGGCAAAGACCGACGAAACGTGAGCGAGCAGAACAAGGCGTTCCAGTCGCAGATCGCGGCCGCAGACAAACTCATCTTCATCTACCCCATCTGGTGGAACGGCATGCCCGCCATCCTCAAAGGATGGATCGACCGCGTCTTCACTCCCTACTTCGCCTACAAATTCGTCGGCAAGCACCCCATCATCGGCGGACGGCCCGTGGGACTGCTCAAAGGGAAACGCGCAGCGATCTTCACCACGACCAGCTCACACCGACTCGTGACTGCGCTCATCCTGCGCAACCGATTCAAGAGCAACATCCGCTCGGACATCCTGGGATTCTTCGGCATCAAGGCACGCGTCTGGCACATCGACAAGGCATTCTTCGTCGACGACAAACAACAACGCAGGATCGAGAAAGCCGTGAAACGCGGACTGCACTGGCTCTGACTACTCCTCACCGTACGGATCATCAGGCGCAAGCCACTTGCGACCATCACGCGCCAGAAGGTCGTGGGCCTCCTTAGGACCATCAGAACCCGCCGGATATGCGATAAGGGCGACCTTCTTGTCACGCACCATACGCACGAGAGGATCGATGTACTTCCAGCTCATCTCCACCATGTCCCAACGCGTGAACAAAGTCTGATTGCCCAAGAATATCTGCTGCATGAGCAGCTCGTACGCCTCAGGAGTATTGTAGCCGAACAGGCAATGATGGCAATACGACATCTTGACATTCCTCAAGACCATCTTGGGACCAGGGACCTTGGCGTTGAAGCGGATGATTATCCCCTCATCCGGACTGATCCTGATCGTGATGACGTTCGGAGCCTGATTCTCCAATACCCATCCGAAGAGGTCTGACGAGACATCCTTGAGGCACAGCTTGATCTCCGCGAAGGTCTGCGACATCCTCTTCCCCGTGCGAAGATAGAACGGGACACCCCTCCAGCGATGATTATCGATGAATGCGCGCAGAGCCACGAAGGTCTCGGTCTGGCTCCCATCCACCACGCCCTCCTCCTCGACATATCCCTTGACGACCTTCTTGTCGATGAGACCTGAAGCGTACTGCCCGACGACGAGGTCCTCAGGCTTGACCATCCTCAGACCCTTGAGGAGCCTTGCCTTCTCGTCACGGATAGCCTCAGGCTCCATCGCCAACGGCGGCGCCATGGCCATGAGCGAGAGTATCTGCATCAAGTGATTCTGCACCATATCCTTGATGGCGCCCGTCCCCTCGTAGTACCCCGCCCTTGAGCCGACACCGATCGTCTCGGACACCGTGATCTGCACGTGATCGACGAACTCGCGATTCCATATCTGCTCAAAGATACTGTTGGCGAACCGGAAGACGAGCATGTTCTCGACGAGGTCCTTGCCAAGGTAATGATCGATCCGGAAGATCTGATCCTCGGTGAAATAACCCGAGACGACCTTATTGAGTTCCTGGGCCGACTTGAGATCGTCACCGAACGGCTTCTCGAAGGCGACACGGACGAAACCCTCGCTCTCCAGTAGGCCCGCATCCTTGAGACGGTGGAGCGTGTCGGCGAACAAGGACGACGCCATCGCCAAGTAGATGACACGATTTCCGCCGCACACATGCTTCTTGTCGGCAGCCCTGATCGCGTCGGCCAGCGCAGACATATCATCAGACTCGAAATCAAGATGCACATAGGTGATGAACTTCCACATCTTAGCAAGGATGCGCTTATCCAATTCCTTGACGAAGGTATCGATCTCGATGAACTTGAGATACGCTTGCGTGGTGAACTTACGCCGGCCGACGCACAGGACGGGATTATGCTCGCCGATGATGCCATCACGGAACATCCGATACAAGGCAGGCATCAACTTGCGCTTGGCAAGATCACCCGTGCTCCCGAACAAGACGAAAACACCAGGACCCACCGCATCACCCATCAAGATCACCATCCCTACACACAATCACATCACCTATCTCTCGGACCAAGCCAGCAGGACACGCATGGTATGCGACCCCGCCCTGGAACCGCTTCCACGCCTTGACCTTCGACTCGCCGAAGAAGACGAGGACGGCCGCGGACGCCTTGAGCACGTGCCTGCCTGACATCGACATGCGCTCCTTAGGCGGCTTTGGACTGTCATCCATGACGATGAATCTTGGCGCAGGATCCATGATGGACTGATGATCAGGATACAACGCAGCAACATGACCATCCTCACCCGCGCTGAGGACGAGGACATCGTACGCCCCGCAGCATGACGCCAGATCAGACTCATAGGCAGAGACTCCCTTGTCCTCCGCCGCGGTGTCGACGATGAACGGATGCGCATTCCGCGAAGGCAGGCGCGGACCCAACGCATCGATGAGCGACTCCTTCACCAACCTGAAGTTGCTCTGCCCATCATCGAGGGGGACCAATCGTTCATCCACCATGAAGATGTGCACCGATGACCACGGAACGTCCTGCTCGGCAAGACTCGCGTAGATTCCTGACACGCTCCTGCCACCGCACAAGGCAAGGACAGCCTTCTTCTTCTTATCCACCACCGCGCGCAGACTCTGCGCGAGAAAACCCGCCGCGACATCTTCCATGACTGCCCTATCCTTATCGGCGTAGACCTTCATCTCTGCTTCTTCTCCTTGATGGCGTGACCGCCGAACTCATTGCGTATGGCCGCGAGCATCCTGAACGCGAAACTGTCCGGATCACGAGAGATGTACCTCGCGTGGAGCGCGTACGTGTTCGCCATGAAAGGGACACTGAACTCCATCGCCTCGACGGCAGACCACTTCCCCTCACCATTGTCCTCGACAAAAGGGGCCAAGTAACCGAGCTTGGCGTCCTTGCTCAGCGCCTGCTCCGCCATCTCCATGAGGAAACCACTCACGATGGTACCGTGATTCCAGATGTGCGATATCCTCTTGAGATCAAGATTCTTGTAACGTCCCTTCTGCAGAAGGTCGAATCCCTCCGCGATGGCCTGCATCATGCCATACTCGATGGCGTTATGGATCATCTTCACATAATGGCCTGAGCCCCCCTGCTCACCGACCAGATCATACCCCTGCTCGAATCCGATGGCATCGAAGATGGGCCTGCAGTGATCGTACACCTTGCGACTGCCTCCCGCCATCATGGCGTAGCCCCGCTTGGCTCCGACGAGCCCACCGCTGACGCCGACATCCAGCATACCTATGCCTTTCTTCCTTGCGAGCTCGTGACGCCTGATCGAATCGTGGAAATTGCTGTTGGCTCCATCGATGATGATATCTCCCTTCTTGAGCAAGGAGAGGACCAACTTGAAATGCTGTTCAGTCACGTCGCCCGAAGGAAGCATCATCCAGATGACCTTGGGCTTTGCTTTGAGCTTCTTGACCAAGTCCTTGACGTCCTTAGCAGGCACGACGCCTTTTGGGACAAGCCTTTGCACCGGCTCAGGATGCCGATTGAACCCGACGACGCGGATGGACCTCTTATCCAGCATCCTCTCGACCATGTTGGCGCCCATGCGCCCGAACCCTATGAACCCAATCTCGCTTCCCATCAATCTCACCTCGACCGAACCAGCTTGGCGTACTCATCAACAATATCCTTGGTGAACCCTTCCATGCCCTCCATCGTCTTGCGATGATGGAGAAGCTTCTCGATGACGTCCAACGGGAGGGTCGCTATATGCGCGCCGGCCAGCGCCACGTCGCGGACCTGCCTCGCGTTGCGGATGCTGGCGGCAAGCACCTGCGTCGCGAACTTATGCGCGGCGAACAGATCCACGATCTGCTTGACGAGATCAACACCGCTGACGATTCCGTTATCCTCCCATCGCTCGCCCTTGCGCTCGAATCCCTTGACAGGATAATACTCCGCCTTGTCGAACTTCGCCTGCCTGGTGGTGCGGATATAATCGTCGAGGCGACCCGCGAAGGGACTGACATATCGCGCTCCCGCCTTCGCCGCCAACAAGGCCTGCTCCGGCGTGAAAATTAGGGTGCAGTTTATGGGAATTCCCTGCGAGGCAAGGACACGGATAGCCTTGACCCCATCGAAGTGCGTCGCGTCCATCTCCTTGAAGGCAGGATCAATGGGAATCTTGATGACGACGTTCTTCGCCACTTTGTTGAACCGCTTGAACAAGTGCAGCCCTTCAGCGATCATGCCATCCTGATGCGACGCGATGACCTCGAGACTGACCGGAAATGGCCTTGCCGCGCGAAGGAGCCGCTTGATGTACTCATCCATGTCGACGACCTGACCGCGCTCCTTGAGATTCTCCACCGCCTTCTTGATAAGGGACGGATTCGTCGTGACACCATCAAGCACACCATACTCTCTTGCCTTCTCGATCTCGTCGATACGCGCCGAATCAATGAATATCCTCATACCTCACCCCTCACTCTCTTGGCGATCCACTTCGCCGTCAAACGATGCTTCTCGAACAACTCCTCGCAAGGACCTGATTCGCCGAACCGATCCCTGACACCCATCATGACGATGCGCGTCGGACACTTTTGCGACAAGAGCTCCGCGACAGCACCGCCCAAGCCACCACCGATCTGATGATCCTCGACGGTGAGGACCAACCTCGTCCTCTTCGCCGCGGCGATGATCGTCGCTTGGTCGATCGGCTTGATCGTGTGACAATTGATGACGGTCGCATGAATCTTGTCCTCTTCCAGCAGCTTGGCCGCTCGCAGGGCCTCATAGACCATGGGACCACATGCGATGATGGCGATGTCCTTGCCTTGCGCGAGGACCTGGGCCTTGCCGATGACGAAAGGAGCCTTGCTCGCCATGACCTGCGGAACCTTCTGACGACTGAGCCGCAAATAGGTCGGCGACTTCGTCTTGGCGATCGCCTGCGTGGCCTTGCTCGCCTGACCCGCATCCGCAGGCACGACGACCTGCATGTTCGGCAGACATCTGGTGATGGCGATATCCTCGAGAGCCTGATGCGTCGCGCCATCCTCACCGACACCAAGACCTGAATGGGAACCCACAATCTTGACCGGCTGATCATTGTAGCAGATCGTCGTGCGTATCTGCTCCCAATTCCTTCCGGGACTGAAGACCGCAAAGGACGTGATGAACGGGATCTTTCCCACGTGCGCCAAGCCCGACGCCACGGCCGCAAGGTCCTGCTCGGCGACGCCGACCTGAACGAACCTCTTTGGAAAGCGCTTGATGAAATCGGAGAGCTTCGTCGAACCCGCGAGATCCGCGGTGAGCGCGACGACGCGAGGATCCTTGATCGCGGCAGCGAGGAGTCCTTCACCAAATCCATCCCTCGTGGCCGATGAAGGCTTGTTCTCAAACACGTGCGGGTCGACAAGAGGAGTGAGCTTCACTTCGTCACCCCCAACTCATTGAGGGCGCGAGCGGCTTCCTCTTTGGTCGGTGTCCTGCCATGCCACTCGAAACGGTTCTCCATGAAGGAGACACCCTTACCCGGAACGGTATTCGCGACTATGATGGTGGGCGCACCCTTGCGCGCCTTGGCGTTCGCGAGGGCGGAGATGATGACGTCGACGTCGTTGCCGTCGATGTCGATGACATTCCATCCAAAGGAACGATACTTGTCCGCGATGGAACCCAAAGGCATGACATCCTCAGTCTTGCCATCGATCTGGATACGATTACGATCAATGATCTGCGTGAGATTGTCCAGCTTGTACTTCGCGGCGAAGATGACCGCCTCCCAAGTATTACCCTCCTGATGCTCACCATCGCTGGTGAGGCAGAAGACACGATTGGACATGTTGTCCATCTTGAGGCCGAGCGCCATGCCCGCCGCCTGCGAAAGACCGCTGCCCAAGGGACCCGACGAGGTCTCGATACCCGGCAAAGACTGCCGATGCGGATGACCCTGCAACGGAGAA
>JBDRLR010000127.1:0-4984 GCA_043812855.1 Nanobdellota archaeon
TCTGGACGGCGCGTTGGGTTCTCGTGCGCTCAGTCCGCTCGAGGATGATGTCACGATGAATCTCGCCTCGGCCCTCGGGTTCATCACGCCTCGTGTCCGCAATGGTCTTGTCACCATCGATGAGGACGCGTTCGTGCACAGAAACCCGGAGAAGATGATCGAATCGCTAAGGACCTGCTAGGCACCTGTGCATTTGCGGCTGTGCATTCCAAGGGGAGGTGTGATGCAAGAAGACAAGGTCGCAAAGCTGAGGAGTAGGTGTCTTCAGAGCATGACGGTGATGCTCGTCGGCGCTCTGGTCGCCATCGCCTCGTCGCATCTCATGCATGGCGTTCACGATGATCTTCGCCGCGGCTTCTTGCATGCACTGTTCGTCGTCGGTGGCGTGGCGGCCATGTATGGCCTTGCGTTCACGGTCACCGACTGCATCATCTACAGGAGGATGCGCTAGTGAGCCCGAGCAAGGAGCAGGCCGATCGTCTGCAGGCGCTGATCGCCAGCGCGCGTGCCGCGTTCATCTTCAACGCGATCATGTTCGTGGCCGGCGCACTCATCATGGGCCTGTGCGTCGTCGTCGAACTGCTCGGCATCTTTGCGCTCGAGCAGCTTCTCGTCGTCTGGATACTCGCAGGTATCGCATTCATGGGCGGCGGGGTACTCGCAGCCATGCATGGCGTCGCCTATCGTCGTCTGCGGATCCTCTCGAAGAAGTAGTGTGTGCATTTCCTCAAGAAGGAGAGAAGTCTATGAACGCTCAGAATCAAGCCAGACAGCTGACGCTGTTCAATCAGCTGATCGGGCTCAACCCTTCGGTGGCGCAGCTCTTCGAGTTGGCCAAGGACGTGCCGTACCTCGAGCACGTCACGTGCGCCGAGATCCTTCGGCGCGATCTCAGTGCGTGGGATCTGCATCATGTGGTCGAGCGGTTCCCGTTCGGTCGTGTGGATGCTGGTCGCAGGCTTCTTGCCATCGGCGCGATCCACGCGGTCTTCGTCGCCGAGCACGTGCCTGAGCTGGCGGAGAAGGCGTTGGCGATGCTCACCGAGCTCAGGGAATCGGGTCGGGATGAGTTCTCCGCGTCCTTTGCTTCGGACGACTCCATCGCGCATCTGGTCTCCAAGGCGCCTGCGATCAGCGAGCGCGCGTGGAAGATGGTGCGCAAGAATCCTAAGGTTAGTGTCATGCGCCTTCTGACTATGGAACCTGACACGCCCAGGGATGTCTCGCTTCAGGCGGCGTCCGATCTGCTCGACTTGTACGAGGACGGAAGCCAGGTCGAGCAGGTTGAGGCGCTGCTCCAGGGCACCCAGGTGGATGGCGCGCTGTGGAGTCAGGTCGTCGACGACTGCATGTTCATCATCCGCGTGCATCCGTCTCTGCGTGAGCGCGCGGCCGCCATCGTGATGGATCATTTCCGCTCGGATGCGGATCTGCGGTATGTGCATCGTCACGTGCCGGAGTACAGGGAGATCGTCGAGGAGATGTTCGAGGACCCCGTGCGTTCCTTGATGGAGCAGATGCGCGATCTCGCCAAGAAGCGGGAAGAGACGTCCTAGCGACCGCTTCAGCGACTTGTTATTCACCAAATGAAAGGGTGTATCATGAACGAACAACTGTGTGCCTCCATTGCCGGATTGTGGGACCGTCTCAACCTCGTGATGCGGTCAAGGGTGCTCACGGGGCCCATCATCGAGAAGAAAGACAATGGCAAAGTGGTCATCGCATCTGCCGACCGCTCCGTGGCTCCTGAGGGGAAAGAAGAGAGTGTTGGGGGGCAAGAGGAGCGACGAGTACCACGACTGGCTGCAAGTCTCATTCCCTTCCACCATCCTGGATCTTCTCAAGGTCACCGGTTCCATCGAGGGACCGATGCGGGATGCCATCCTCTCACGCGCGGAGGTGATCGCGTTCAGCACGGGCAAGGACGCAGTCTTTTGGATGGCGATCCACGACGCGCAATTACCTCCATTCGCGACGAGCAGTGCTCTGCGTTCGACCAAGTCCAGCGGTCTCACCTGGATGGGAAACGAGCCGCTGCACGACGCGACCGTCCTGCTGGACGCGACGCTCGGTTCCTTGCCCGACCAGGTCCAACATGACGTCCTGGTCGAGTTGCGCAACACGCTCGCCTTCTTCGAGCCGCGCGTGGAGCTCGCCCTCCTCGGCAGTCCACTGCCGGGTCACATCGACAAGGACACCGACCTGGTCAGGGATTGCATTCGCGGCTGATTGCACGTGTGTATTTACCAAGATTCCAAGAAGACAGGAGTGAATCTATGAGAACGAAAAGACACAGAGAGAGCGGTTTCACAGTCCTGGAATTGCTGGTCGTGATCATCGCCTTGTTGGGCGTCAGCGCACTGGTCATCGGGGGCATATTCTTGGCGTCGGGCGGCAACAAGGTCGTCTCGGCCTCGGATTTCGACGCGGAGCAGATCGACAGGCTCTGCCGCATCGATGACCAGGTCGCGGAGAACCACGGCGTCGTCGTGTTCCACTTGGAGCGCGACGTCTACGTCCTCTGGCCGGGGCAGGAGTTCCTCTACGAGTTCGACACGCGCCTGCAGCATCGCAAGGACAGGTACGCCATGGTGACCAAGAGAACGCTTGACTCTCAGCAGCTCGTGGAGTTGACGGACTGGGTCGGTATGGCGCGCCGCCGCGGTGAACCTTCCCTCGCGGAGCGGATCAGGCCGATCCTGGCTCGCGCGACGACGATGGAAGGTCCCGTCAGCCTCAACGGGTCCGTGGTGCCTTGGGGGGAGAAGGATGCTTCGCTGCGATGGGACGCCCGGCTGCTCGTCAAGAAGGTGATTGAGTAGCTTGCCACTGTTGTGCATTCTCAAGGAGGGATTGCCTTATGCATGTCGTATCCTGTCAGTGCACACTCGTTTCTAGGAAAGGGACGCCATGAAAGACCCTGGATTCAAGATCGTCAAGGATGGAGTCGACCTCATCCCCATCTACCACATTCCGTGGACGGACATCGTCATCGTGACGGACCAAGCCACGATGATCGTGCTGCGCTTCGACGAGTGGATGTGCGAGCATGCGCTCGCCTTCGCCACAGACCAGACCACCGCGCCCATCGACGAGTTCCTCGAGCCCAAGCGGCCGAACTTCCACATCATCTCGGGTGGAAAGCCTTTCCACATCCGCATCTTCGTGCGCAAGGACCAGTCCTTCATCGGCACCGCACGCGACGGAGAGGTCCGCCGCTTCTCGCTCGGCGACGCCTTCTCCGAGTTCAGCGAGGTGACTTCCCGCTGGCCCGACAAGATCCACGGCGCCGGCTTCGGCGGCAGCTAGGCTTCGTTGTGTATTCCCAGAATCCGAAGGAGTGACCATGCATCTGTTCTATGTCTGGTTCGCAAAGAACAATGACAACACCGCCAAGTTGTACATAATGCGCGGCCGCGAGAAGGACTTCGTCGGTTGGTTGGTCGAGCTGGAGAGCGGCCGCAAGGGGTGGACGGTGGGGCCGAAGCTTCCCGAGATGACGTCCATCGAGAGGCCGTATGGACTGATGACGACCGTCGGCTTCTTGACGGTCACCCGCCACCATCAGCATGACGGCGTCACATCCATCGATTTCGATGATGTCGTCGAAGAGGCGATCGGCTTGCTCGCGGGCTGGCTCGGCAAGCATCCTGACAGGGACGCTGGCAAGTCCTGACGGCGGTTGTGCATTTTCATGGAGGACTCGATCATGAGAGTGAGAACTGCTTTGCTGGTGCTGGCCATGCTGTTCGTCGGCTGCGGGAATCAACCGCGCCTCTTCGTCGACACGGACCCCGTCTCGCGGTGCAAGACCGCGGTCGGGTTCTGGTGCGCCGATGCTGATTCGTGCGGGTCGCTCGTCTTCGCGGACGATTCCAGTCTCGTCGCGGTCCAGGACGGATGGATCATCGCCATCCAGAACCACGACGAGTTCCAGGACATCGCCTGTTTCAAGGCGGCGGCGGATCATGTCGTCTGCCTGTACTGGTCCTGCGCGAAGCGTTCCACCATCAACTTGGTGGCGGACATGGTGCGCGAGCCTTGGCCGTACGACCAGAGGACCGAGGCCCTCCGGCAGATCATCGATCACACGGACGCCGCGGGTACCGTGCATCGTCTCTCGCAGGGCATGCACGCGGCCGAGCCGGAAGTCCTGTTGTCCAGGATGTTCGCTTCCGCCACGCGGATGTTGAGCGTGAACGGAGATCCTAAGCGCAGGGAGGAGTGACTATGTACGAGGTCTGGTCTGTCGGAAATCCTGAGTTCCTGCAGGAATACTATGTCCTGTTGTGCGCGCAGGGAGCGCAGCGGGGGATCAGGTGCGACTACGAGCACAACGACGACGGCACCGTCGTTCTGTCCGGAGAACCCAAGTCCGTCGAAGTCGACCTGAAGGGTGCGACGTGGTTGGGCGTCGTGGACTTCTCCACGGGCGTCTCGCATCACGACCCTCGCATTGTCAGCGTGGACCAGATCGTGAGCAAGGCAATGCAGATGGTCCGCTGGAAGCTCGAGGAAGACGACGAGCCCGACGGCGAGGATTGAGTTCTCCTGTGCATTCAACGGAGGTTCACGCTATGAACATGTTTCACGTCTGGTTCGTGAAGGTCACCGAGTCGTCAGCCAGGATCTTCATCATGAATCCTCGCAGCATCGACTTCGGATGGACTGTTGAGATCGAGAACACGGGTGATGAGTGGGAGGCCAAGAAGGCAACCATTGAAGCAGGATCCATGCCTGGATCCGACGCAAGACCCCTCGGCGTCCTCTTCGTCGATAACGACAGCACCGGCCTCGAGTCCGTGACGATCAAGGACATCGTCGGCGAGGCCGTCGACCTCTTCGATTCCTGGCTCGAGGAAAACGACTACTAGGACGAGAGTCCGTTGTGCATTTCAAGTCATCAGACAAGGAGGTCATCATGTTCCACGTCTTCTTCTTTTCTTCGGAAAAGGGCAAAGGAAAGCTCTACGTCGCCTCTACC